>JAQGHE010000013.1 GCA_028288985.1 Candidatus Saccharimonadota bacterium | reverse complement strand
TTAAAAAGAGCTCCTCTGTCGGAGCTCTTTTTAATTTTCTCCGATTTAGAGAACTTGAATTTTCTTAACGGTGTCTTGCTTAACCTTGCTAAAGCTGATGGTCAGTACGCCGTCTTTTAGCACAGCCTCAATCTCATCTTCTTTAACCGGTACCGGCAGTACGATACTGCGGCTAAACTCGCCCCAGTAGCATTCCTGCAAGAAGTAATTTTCTACGCCTTCTTCATTACCGGCGCTTAAAGTACCTCTAACGGTTAAGGTATTATCTGAAATGCTGACGTCCAACTCGTTCTTGTTGACGCCTGCTACGCGACCTTTAACCACCAGTTTTTCCTTGGTTTCATAAACGTCTACGGCAAGTTGACCGGCTACCGGCTCATCCTCGTCCCATTGATCGTCCTGGGCGGCTGGCTGAGCCGCGTCGTTCTCTACCGTAATCTCATCCTCTTCGCTTAAAAAAGCTGCAGTGATGTCATCGCCCATCAATAGATCGTCTTGTTGGCTGCCTCGAGCCATTTTTGTTCCCTCCAGTTTATAAGAGTTATTTTCAGATTTTAGATTTGCATCTTTGTATTGATGCTAGTATAGCTTGCCAATCTACAGATGTGCAATACGTTACACGGAACATTTACAACAGAACAATTACAACACCGCTTCTTGACGCATTTCAGGCTGCCCTAATTTGCCCGCTCTTAAGAGCTCATTAAAAGAGCGAGAATGGTGGCTGACAAGATGCCGCGGATCGCCGCGGGTTGACTTTTTAGGCGCAAATCGACCATTATATACAAAATTCCGAGGAGTGTAACGGATGAGTTTTTTTGAAGCGGCCATCGGGTGGATTGCTCCGCCGGAGTGTGCCGGTTGCGGGGCTGAAGGAGCGCCCCTATGCCTCCCCTGCTCCTTGGCGGAGATCGTCCCCTACGGGGAAAGGTGCTTCCGGTGCGGGAGTTTGAGCAGTCGTGCCAAAACCTGCCAGACCTGCCGCGCGGGCGGCGCGCCAAACTTCGTTTGGGTATCAACCGATTATGCCGGGACAGCCCAGAAACTGATTCAAAGGTATAAGTTTGCTCACCAGCGGATAGTTGCCTATGGTGTTGCTGCCATTATGGCCGAAACTTTTCTGGCTCAGAACGATGACGCGCTAATCAAGCGCAAGAATTATCTAGTCGTGGCTGTGCCGACGGCCAGTATCCGGATTAGAGAGAGGAGTTTTGACCACACAAAGCTGCTCGCTAAATTCGCGGCCGCGAGGCTGAGATTTCAAACCAAGCCTGCCCTTGCGCGCCGCGGCAACGCCAAACAGGTCGGCTCAACCCGGGCCGAGAGAACTAAGCAAGCAAAAGGCAGCTACTTTGTCAGAAATGAAGCCGCAGTGCGTGGCCGCAACATCCTTCTAATCGATGATGTCATTACTACCGGCGCGACTCTGAGTGAAGCAGCGAGAGTTTTGCGGGCATCCGGCGCCCGCAGCGTCGATGCCCTGGTTTTCGCTAAGCGATTATAAGCTGGATGCACAGGGCCATCTTTGCTATACTTACCCCTGTTATTGGAAGGGTCGCATAGTTGGTCTAGTGCGCTTGTCTTGAAAACAGGTGACCCGAGAGGGTCCGTGGGTTCGAATCCCACCCCTTCCGCCACGTCGGAGCAAGCAGTCAGCTTGCGACGACAAATCAAATTCCAAAAGGAAATTGCTTCATGTCTTCAGCTTCTTGCTGCTCCTCCTTTCAAAATCGTAAAGCAAGCTTTACAATTTTGGGGGTCTAGAGCTATGAAGCTTAGGCGTAAAGTGACGACGCGGAGAGGTACCCAAGAGGCTGAAGGGGTCGGTTTGCTAAATCGATAGGGGGGCGAAAGCTCCCGCGAGGGTTCGAATCCCTCCCTCTCCGCCAACTTAAATGCCCACCAGAAGGTGGGTTTTTAAGTTGGCGAGTAGAAGTAGCGAGCCAACTGCTTGGCTCGCGGGATTCGAACGGGCGCAGCGTTGTGTGAGTTTTCGCTGGAAGCGAAAGGCGAACACCGCGAGCCGGGCCCGATAAATTTTTCCGTCAGGAAAAATATTAGTGGGTCGGAAATCCCTCCCTCTCCCCCGATATTTTATTTAGACAGCGATAACCCGTACAATGTTTAGCATAAGGATAAAGATGGCTGAAGAAAATTCTGAGGGCACAATCAACTGGACGGCTTCCGAGTACATAGACCACCAGCGTGGCGTTCTTTGGTATTTGATATTGGTTGCCGGCACCGTAGTCCTGGCTGGCATTATTTATCTAGTCACCAAAGATAAAATGGCCACCGGAATAGTAGTTATCCTTGGGCTTATAGTCGCTTCTGTGGCACGCTGGAAGCCTCAGCAAGTTGATTACCGGCTGTCCGCCAAAGGGCTGCATATAAGAGAGAAGTTTTATCCCTCTTCACTCTTTCGGTCCTATGCCATCCTTCATGAAGGAGAGCTTAGCAGCCTTACTTTTACCCCGGTAAAAAAATTCAGTCCTCCGATTTCCGTTTTTTTTGACGAGCAAGATGAAGAGAGAATCATGGAACTGCTAGGCGAGCACTTGCCGATGGAAGAAGGCCGGACTGACCGCGTAGACCGTCTCAGCCGCCTCCTCCGATTTTAACGCCTTATAAAATCTTCGCTGGCACAGCCGTCTACTGTGTAAATCTTTACAGCCCCTATAACAGTTCGCTTCTATACTGTTATGGGCATTTAGAAGGAGCAGAAGATGGCATATATCACCCCTCCCCAGGGTATCCCCCTGAATATATATAGAGGAGTGGCAAGAGCTTTAAAGAACCGTGATTTTGATTTTGGGCGCACCAGAGACAAGCCCCCCGCCTTTACCCAGACAGAAAAACTTATAGGCATCACCCTGGAGGCGCACGAGGAGCTGATGAGTGCCACTTCAGTTTTTCCGTTCGCGCTTTTCCCGGATACCATTACCGTTGACCGCCAAAAGTTAACGATAATTCACCGGCAATTCTTTGGCGTAGGCAATATAGTCAATGTGCAGATAGGCGACATATTAAACGTTGAGGCGCACCTGGGGCCTCTGTTTGCGGCTCTGCGATTATCGTCAAAATATTTTATTGATAACCATCAGGAAATTACCTATCTAAGAAGAAGCGAGGCCGTAAAACTTCAAAGAATCATCCAAGGCTACATGATAGCCCATCACCGCGATATTGACTGCTCCGGTATAGATAAAGACCAATTGATAATTCTATTAAATGATCTCGGCCAGGAAGCCCAAAAGCTTTAGGTTCTTTTAACAAACACTGGAAATTACCTCTGTAATCTGTTAAAATTACCCCTGTTCTAAGCAATTCTACAAAATTCCGCTTTCGCAAATTTTGTAGAATTGAGAGGAGGGAGCGACTGGAAGCTGTAGTAATGCGCAGACTTTGCGTATTATGGAAGCTGTTATGTCGGTTCTGACGAGCACCCGTAGCTCAGCTGGATAGAGCGTTGGCTTGCGGAGCCAAAGGTCGTAGGTTCAAATCCTGCCGGGTGTACCAATGAAAGAGTCGGTCTAAAGACCGGCTTTTTCATTGGTCTTCTCGTTAGATTGGTCCTACGACCGCGACAGCTTTAGCTGGCGCTAGGTCGTAAGGGTCGGCGCCAAGAAGCCGCGCGCAGATGCTTGCATCGAGCACGGTGCCTGCGAGTGATTTGAACCTACGACCGTAGGCATAAACAGCCGGTGGACCGTCGTTCTAGCGCTCGCCGACTTCCTGTCCGAGCTTTTAAACTTTTTGCTCCATGGCTTTTTCCAGATTGATAGCTATAAGGGCCAGATCCGCCAAATCCCCGTCGTAGGCCATGTAGTTAGGCTGCCAGTGTGGGTCAAACTTGTTTTTAAACTGCTCCAGCCCGCGTGCTGAGAATCTGCCCGAGCCTAAAATACGAGCGATACTTAAAACCGGACTCTTGGCGGCCGCAAACGGTACAAACCCAAGGTCAAACAGACTATACCCCTGTTCGTAGGTAGACTCTATAGTTTTATAAAGTAAATAGGGCATAGTGTTTTGGGCGTCGGGCTCGTAACGCAGCAGATCAACCGTAGCTGTGGCCGACTGCTTAAAGTGAGGCAGCTGGTTAGTGAATGCTATGATACGGCCGCTTTCGTCCTTCAAGCTGTGAACCATGCATTTTTGTAGGTAAGCTTCGTCATAGTAGCCTAGAGCGAAACCTCTTTCTTTGTGCCCTCCTTTCCCAAGCCAGGCATCCGAAACTGCTCTTAAGTTCTGCAATAAATCTCCGGAGTGCGGCGGAAGATGTGGGCTGTATTCATACCCAGCCTTTAAGGCCCTATTTTTCTGCCACCTCCACCACTTATCGTTGGCCGTTTCGTTTAAGAACTCCTCGGATTTTATGATGGCGCTAGCGCCAATCTGCAAAATGGCCAAGCCCGACTTCTCGTAAAGTTCCAGGCTATTTTCATACACGGGCAAAAAACAAACCCTAAGGCTTCTACCCTTGGCCCACGAGACAAATTCCTCCAACAGTTTTTGCTTCTGGGATTGGGGGGCGATAGGATCTGCTAGCGCGAAGACTACCGGACCGGAAATTTTGTAGGCAATAAAACCGGTCTGCTCAGCATCCCAAAAGTAATTCTTATCAGTCGGCCACAGTTTGAAGTAATCCTCCGGAGTATCGGAATAGGTACTCAGCAGTTCTTTAACTCTTTGATAATTTTTGGGAGCGTGCCCCACCTTTCTGCTGGGCTTAAAGAGTATCCAGAGGATTGTCAGGGCGCTGACTAAAATAAAGGCGCTAATTGTGTGTGCCAACAATACACTTTGCAGGTGGTTCTTTGGCACAATTTTAGTGCGCAGACTATAGTCGACAAAATTATCGATAGCCCGGGTAGTTATGCCAGCTATGCGAGTGTCGCTATCGAGTAGAACCAAAGATGTAAGTACGGCGACCAGCAGTGCGGATATCATAAAAACCAAATCCTTGGCGCGGATACGCCAAGTCATTGGTATAGTGCCTCTGTCAAATACATCCCGCCAGATAAATAAAAGACAGAACGTGAGCAGGTATAGCAGCAGCAGTTTGGCATTAGGCGTAACGACTGAATACTTAAGGGTCTCAATAGCGGCTATCGCAAGGAAAATTTGGCGGGCCCGGCGTTCCCCCCGCGCCAAATGCCGACTCAGGTAGAGCAGGATTACACCGATAATTACACTGTGCTGGGCCAGCCAGGCGCTATCACCGGCGAAGTAAATCCCCCGGATCCTGCCGACCAGATGAATGTCGGCAAAGCTGATAACGATCGCCAGGATGCCGTTTAAAAAGGCCCAGGTGGCTACAAAGTACTTTATAAGCTGCGCTTCCCCGCTTTGTGACCGACTACCTATCCTGTTTATCAAAAAATCACGGCAAAACCAGCAGGCCCAGACAACCAGGACCAGCTGGTATAGGAACTGGCTGAGTGTATTGTAATGGGCATGAGTGGCGTACTGGGTAAGAAAAAGCGTAAAGTAGGCTATTTGAAAGAATACGAAAACTATAGAAACCATTTTTTTACGCAGCCACGCATCATAAACCCCAAGCACGAAAAAGGCCGAGGCCGTCATAACTGTTTCTGTGGCGTGCAAAACAAAGGCTAGAGAGTAATATTCTACGCATTCTCCGAGCGCCACTTTGCAGGTGGTCGTGAGTATTGGGTCCAGGGCCATGCCCGTGCCGGTTATTATCAGCAAGTAGCCTATTGTCCGAGCGCCAATTTTTTTAAGGTAGGCAAACCCCATCCCCAGCAGCAGCAGTCCCCCACTCAGATCCGCCACTCTCATCAGGAGAGAATAAGGCTGAGTCGGAGTTTCATATTGGCTTATCAGTGATGTCCTGTAGGACAGAAAATGGTTTAAATGGGGGGCGAATAACCAGGTGGTGCTAAGCAGGATAAACAGTACCTGCCAAATTATCACCCCTCTTCGGCTCACTAAAAACTGCAGCATAGAACTATTGTAGCGGTCATGACTACCCGAGCCGGTATTTTCGTTATATTTAGAAGAGATGGGGCCTAACTCCAGTTGGTGTCCAGGGCTCTGCCCTCTTGATAACCGGCACCTGATTGGATGCCGATAACGGCTTTTTCCTGGAATTCTTCTATATTGCGCGCGCCGGCGTAAGTCATTGAACTTCTGACCCCTGCTATTATTTGGTCAATAAGATCTTCTGCCCCCGGCCGGTCCGGATCGATATAGGTGCGGCTGCGGCTTATGCCCTCTTCAAATAGTTCTCGTTTTGCCTGAGCAAAGACGCCATCACCTGCCCCGCGGTTTTGAACGGCCCGCTTGCTGGCCATACCAAAGTTTTCCTTATAAAGCCTGCCTTCATTGTCGCTGCGGATGTCGGCAGCACTTTCGTACGTGCCGGCCCACCAGCTGCCAAACATGACGTTACTGGCTCCGGCAGCCAAGGCTAGAGCCACGTCTCTGGGGTATCTAATGCCGCCGTCCGCCCAGACGTGCTTCCCCATCTTTTTGGCCGCCGCCGCGCACTCTAAAACGGCACTAAACTGTGGGCGCCCGACGCCAGTCATCATCCGTGTTGTGCACATGGCGCCCGGTCCCACGCCAACTTTGACTATATCCGCACCGGCATTGATCAAATCAACAGTAGCCTCCGCAGTCACGACGTTGCCGGCTACCACCGGTATTTTTTTACTCAAATTTTTGACGATTTTGATGGCCTCAATCATTTTTTTCTGATGACCGTGGGCCGTATCCACCACCAACACATCGGCTCCGGCAGCTAAAATCAATTCGGTTTTAGCTGCCACATCGCCGTTTATGCCGATTGCCGCCGCTATTAGCAGCCGATTCTTGCCGTCAATGGCCGGCTTATATAGGCTGGATCGCAATGAGCCCTTTTGGGTAATTACGCCGACCATCTTCCCATTTTTTATTACCGGCGCCACGCTGAGCCTTTGTTTGTGCAGCTTCTCAAACATGCTCTGCGGCGTCGAGTCGGCTGAAATGGTCACCAGATCGGTATTCATTATTTTGCCGACTTGGCTGAACAAGTCGTGCCCTACCGCATCGCTTTCGGTGAAGATCCCCAGCGGCTCGTCTCGCTCGTTAACGATAATAATAGTCTCGTGGGCCCTCTTATGTATGATGCTCAAGGCTTCGGCGATAGTGTTCTCCGGACGCAGAGTCAGAGGAGTCTCGAAGATGAGATGCCGAGTTTTTACATATTCAATCATCGGCAGCAGGATATCGGCCGGAATATCTTGCGGGAGAACCGTAATCCCTCCGCGCCGGGCAACCGTTTCGGCCATTCTCTTGCCCGCCACAGCATTCATATTGGAAACAATCAGCGGGATCTGGGTGCCGATATTATCGGGCGTCTTTAGATCAACCTCAAACCGGGAGGCTATATCCGTGTAGTTAGGCACAAAGAAGACATCGCTATAAGTCAGGTCGTAGCCTGCCTGGTCGTGCAAAAAACGCATTTTAAAAGCTCGCTAGCCTTTCTTTTTAACGGACAACTTTGAGGTGCAGAACTTGCAGCGGGTGGCTTCTTTGGGGACTTCGCTGAGGCAGTATGGGCATTTTGTAGTTGTCTCCTCTGCGGTGTCGCGGTTGCGTATAGCAAAAGCGCTGAGTTTGTTGATCGGCTGGACGACGAAGAAGAAAACCACGGCCGCCACCAAGAGGAATGAAATAACCGTGTTAAGCAAGTCGCCGTACATGAATTGGCTGTTGCGGAGAGTAAAGTGGGCATCGGCAAAGCGGCTGGTGCCTCCAATCGCTGCGATAGCCGGTGTAATAAAATCGCGAACCAGGCCCTGCACTACATTATTAAAAGCGGAACCAATAACGACACCGACGGCCAATTCCACCACATTGCCGCGTAGAATAAATTTTTTGAATTCATTTAGCATAAAAGAATTTATGATCCTCTCTTCATTTAGAAGTATAGATTAACCGTAGGCGGCCGCCAAACATAAGGATTATCAGAGTAAAAAATTTAACTATTGTCCAGTTAGCTTTGCCGCAGAAGGCATCAGCCGTGATTGATAAACTTTGCATAGATGTTAAGAGGGAGTGAGGCAAAAATGACAAATAAAATTATAAGTTCTGTAATTCTGGCCGCCGCCTTCCCAATTATGGCTATAACCCCTTCCAATTCGGACAGTCTGTTATTTATTTTCATTTCCAATAATAAATTTGTAGCCACGGCTCGGCTGGCGCTGGCGCTGGGCATGGTGGCCCTTAGTTTTAATTTGTTCAACTTTTTTAGCACTATCGCTAAAAAAACGTTTTTATACAGCGGCTTCGGTTTTATTATCTTTGGTCTTGCGGCCGGTCTGGCCAGCTCGCTGGGTTCATTCTTCTATGACTATCTGAAAGTGCTTGATGTCATGACAATCCTGGAGGCGGGGATTATTTTATGTAGTACTGCGCTGCTGGTAAAAGCACCTAAGGCCAAGACCCGCCGCTCAGCTTCAAAGAAACAGGCTAAGCCCCGCGTGGCCCTTCGCCAAGCCTAAGCTGTCTTTTGCAGCAGTCTTAAAACGCACTGCTCATCATTGCTCAGATAACCCTTTTCTCCGACATTGGCAACGGCATCCCGGATAGTCTTTAAATCGTCTCCCGCTAGGAAGCTGCTGATTATCCGCGGATCGATGTAGCTGCCGCGGGCGATGGCCGGCGTGTTGCCCAGTTTACGTGCCACTTTTCTAATACACACATTCACCGTCCGCTTCCGTTCCCGCTCGCTGTTTGCCCTCGTGACTGCCGCTAACTCCACACTGGCCAGCAGCGTGCCGCCCCAGGTCCTGAAATCCTTAGCGCTAAACTCTTCGCCCATCACATTTTTTATGTACTGGTTGACGTCCTTGCTGTTGACTCGGGTTAAGTTCCCCTCCGCATCGTAATATTTGAAAATCTCATATCCCGGCAGCTCGTCCAGGCGCTTAATTATTCGCGCTACCGCCCGATCCGTAACCCTTTTATGCTGGTGCTGGCCGCTTTTGCCCATAAAGTCAAAAGTTACGGTGTCCCCGGAAACGTGGATGTGCTTGCTGCGAAGCGTAGAGACGCCGTAACTTTGGTTTGCTTTGGAGTACTATTCATTGCCAACCCT
>JAQGHE010000042.1 GCA_028288985.1 Candidatus Saccharimonadota bacterium | reverse complement strand
TCCAAAAGGCCGCTGAAGCCTTCTCGGACGACGTTTTCAGACAAAAGATAAAGAACTTTATCAGCCTTAGCGCTAAGAGCGAATCAGCTTAAGCAGCTCATCCCTTTTTTGCTCCATAAGCTGGCGTGTAGATGCCTCTACGGTGAGGCGGACAAGAGGCTCGTTATCTGATGGTCTTACCACAGCGTGCCAATCAGGATAACGAATCGCTATTCCTGATAACTCATTTATTTCCGCGTCGTGGTACGTACTTTTAACATTTGCGAGTACACCTGCGGGGTCGGCTACTTTTGAGTTTATTTCACCAGACAAAAAGTACTTCGCCTCGAGCTCTTTTACTTTGACTGATAAGGGAGTATTCAAGCCGCTTACGTACAGCAGCATCATAAGGCCGGCAAGAATACCGGAGTCGGCAAACCAAAAATCCTTAAAATAAAAATGCCCGGAGACTTCCCCGCCAAACACAATCCCTCTTTTCTGCATCTCTTGCTTGATATAGACATGTCCAGGCTTCCAGACGAAAGGCTCTCCGCCTGCCGCTTTAATCATGTCCGGCACCGCATCAGACGCTCTAACGTCATATAGGATTGTGGCCCCGGGGTCGTGCCGCAGCTGCTCAACCGCCAGTAAAGCAGTTAGCCAGTCCCCCGGGACAGATATCCCTCTGTCGTCTACTGCCAGACACCGGTCGCCGTCTGGATCAAAAATTAGGCCTAAATCCGCAGAAGTTTCCTTAACTTTTTGCCTCAACATTTCTTGGTTCTCGGGCTGGATTATGTCATTTCCGTGATTCGGAAAACTTCCATCAGGCTCAAAGCAAAGCTTTACAATTTCTATAGGCAAATGTCTGCTTAGCTCTTCCCAAATCGGACCTTGAGAACCATTACTTGTATCGATGACTACTTTCAGAGGCTTCATCTTATCCGCAGGCGCAACTGATAGTAAATAATCAATGAAGCCTTTAGTGACCGACTCCTCTTTAACCAAGCCCGTGATCTCATTATCATCATATTCTGCATCGATAACTCTATGCCGGAATTCTTTAGCCATAACAAAATTCGGCATTTTTTTAACCATCTTGAAGCCGTTGTATTCTGACGGATTATGCGAAGCAGTTACCATTATTCCTGGTAGATCCTTGGTAGCACACGCAAAGTAAAATTCGTCCGTGCTGACTTGGCCGATATTAAGGACATCAACCCCGGATTTGCTAAGGCCTTCTATAACAGCTTGCATAAACTGCGGGCCGGTTAGTCGTACGTCCCTGCCTACTACCACTTGCTTCGGTTGAACCTCTGCCACAAAAGCTCGTGCTACTTGCCCTGCGGCGGCCAAATCAATCTGGTCAGGTACTATGCCCCTGATGTCATAAGCTTTGAACACTCCGGGATCGATATGAAATTTAGTTGGCATTAGTCTTTATTATTCTATAGCGGTTTATAAGATACTATAATTTTTCGAACCATTTTGTATCTTTCTTATTAGCTTGTAGACGCTTAGATATATCTCCGACCTTTTGAGCATGGGTTTTGTTAGTGACTAAGATGCCGTTCTCGGTGGAGATGACCGCCACATTGTCTAGGCCGATAATCGCTATCGGTCTGTCTGCGTCATTGCGTATATAACTATCAGTGACATTCTCAAGTTCTATATTTTCTCCACTAATGTGGTTCCCACCAGCATCTTGCGCGCTTACGCCGTGCAAATCGTGGAAGGACCCAACATCCACCCAATCAAAGTTACCCGGCACTACCAGCGCATCCGGAACGTGCTCTGACAAAGCTGTATCAATGGGCTGCGATACGAAGTCCATGTAAAGCTTATCCCTATTCATATGCAGAAGAGTACTGCACATGTCTCTATAGTCGTTCCATAGCCGCGGGGCATGCTCCTTGATCTCGCGCTCAAAAGTTTCAACTGTACCGGTCAGATAGCCGGTATTCCAAAGATACTTGCCGCTTTTATAATATTGCTTGGCAGTGGCGATGTCCGGTTTCTCCACGAATTGCTTAAGATCGTAGACATTCTTAGTAATTCTTTTGCCTTTCTGGATGTAGCCGAAGCCAGTCGAGGCATAAGTTGGCTCTACCCCCGTAAATATAAGTTTATTTTCTGCCTCTGCTAACTTAGCGGCTCGCTCGGCGGCTTGAGCGAAGGCCTTGCTGTCGCTTATTAGGTGATCCGCCCATAGGAAAAACACCGCTTGGTCCTTCAACCCCCGGCGCTTAATTTCGCTAAGGGCTAAGATAAAGCAGGAAGCCGTCCCGCGACGGGCCGGTTCTGCCAAAATCCTTTTCCTCGGTACTTCCGGTAATTGACGGTAGACGTATTTAGAATGAGATTTTTCGGTGATTATGAAGACGTCGTCAGACAAATTCTTAACTCTATCGTAAGTGTTTTGCAGTAAACTGCGGTCGTTAGTCAGGCTCAATAGGTGTTTTGGATAGTCTTTGGTTGAAAGCGGCCAAAGGCGCGTGCCGGAGCCGCCGGCGATAATTACAACTATCATCTTAACGATGATACCAGAAAATTTAAAAGCGTCGTTTATACGATAAACACTACATACCGCTAACTCCAAAAGCATTTCTTCCGGTAAATATACCCCTCTTGTTATACTTATATGGATGAAACTACTAGTCACGGGCGGAGCCGGTTTTATAGGCTCTAACTTCGTCCACTACATTCTGCGCGAAAGACCCGACTGGCATGTAACGGTTTTTGACCTGCTAACCTATGCCGGCAACCAAAAAAATCTAGAGGGTCTCGACACCAGGCGTTTTACTTTCATAAAGGGAGATGTTTGCGACGAAGCAGCTATCGACTCGGCTGTAGCGAATTGTGATGCAGCGGTACATTTTGCTGCTGAAACTCACGTTGACAACTCGGTCCATAATCCTCGGCCATTTATTGACGCCAACATTCTGGGCACTTATCAGGTTCTGGAGGCAGTAAGAAAGTATAATAAGCGCCTACACCATATTTCCACCGACGAAGTATATGGAGATCTGGAACCTCAAGATCCTAAGTTCACGGAGGATAGTTCTTACAATCCCTCAAGTCCCTACTCGGCAACCAAGGCCGGCTCGGATCACCTTGTCAGTGCCTGGAGCCGGAGTTTCGGCGTACAAGCTACGGTTTCTAATTGTTCAAATAACTACGGGCCCTACCAACATGTAGAAAAATTCGTCCCTAGAAATATCACTAACGTGCTCAGCGGAATTAAACCTAAACTATATGGCGAGGGCCAAAACATCCGCGACTGGATTCATGCCGAGGATCATTCTTCCGGCGTATTGGCCATTTTAGAAAAAGGCAAAATTGGCGATACTTACCTGATCGGTGCCAACGGCGAAAAAACCAATAAAGATGTGATCGAGCTAATCCTGGAGCTTATGGGTAAACCGAAAGATAGCTACGAGTACGTCAATGACCGCCCTGGCCATGACCTGCGCTACGCCATAGATTCCTCCAAGCTTCGAAGTGAGCTCGGTTGGCAGCCACGCTTTACGGGCTTCCGCGAAGGGCTGGCCGCAACGATCGATTGGTACAAGCAGAATGAGGCCTGGTGGACGCCCCAAAAAGAGGCAACTGAAGCTAAATACAAGGAACTCGGAAGATAATGTCAGACCAACTCCAGATACGAGAAACAAGTATCCTGGGACTTTTTGAGGTAGATCTTATTCTTCAGGATGATGAGCGGGGCTGGTTCAAGGAAAACTATCAGCGCCAAAAGATGGAGGCTCTTGGATTACCGCATTTTGAAATAGTCCAGAATAACTTTTCGTTCAATGCCCAAAAGGGCGTAATCAGAGGACTCCATGCCGAGCCGTGGGAAAAATTCATTTCGGTTGCTAACGGAAGAGTCTTTGGTGCCTGGGTAGATTTGCGCAAGGGAGACAGCTTCGGTAAGACGCTTACCATCGAAATAACACCCTCCAAGGCCGTATTTGTCCCACGCGGGGTGGCCAATGCCTATCAGACTCTTGAGCCTAATATCACCTACACCTACCTCGTCAATGAGCATTGGTCGGCTGACGGGAAATATTTGGCAGTTAGTCTTTTCGATCCTGCTTTAGGCATTAACTGGCCCGTCCCTCCCGACCAGGCAATTATTTCCGACAAGGATGCTGCCCATCCTATGCTGAAAGATATAACTCCCATGGAATTTTAATATGGATACCTCTAAGTTCTTGATTACTGGTGCTAACGGGCAACTAGGACTTGCCCTTAGGGCTAAATACCCCGACGCCAAAACCACTGATCAGACCCAGATGGATATTACTGATTCTAATGCGGTTTCCACTTTTGACTGGAGCAATGTCACTACTATATTAAATGCGGCCGCTTATACCGATGTAGACGGAGCGGAGACTCCTGAAGGCCGAGTAGCTGCCTGGAAAATCAACGCTCAGGGCCCTTCTAACCTGGCCAAGATTGCTCGAGAGAGAGATATACTTTTAATACACTTATCCTCGGATTATGTCTTTGATGGCACGCAGTCACCGCACCTAGAAAGTGAGGCACCAAGCCCCTTAAGTTCATACGGTGCCAGTAAGGCTGCCGGCGATATGATCGTGGGAGTAATCCCAAAATATTGTTTGATAAGAGCATCCTGGATAATTGGCGAGGGTAAAAACTTTGTTCGGACTATGCTGGAGTTGGGCAAGCAGGGCGTTGCGCCTACAGTAGTTCACGATCAGATAGGACGCTTAACCTTCACTAGCGAGCTGGTCAACGCCATAGATCATTTGTTAAAAACAAACGCAGCCTACGGTACATACAATGTAAGCAATGAAGGCGACCCTTGTAGTTGGGCTGATATTACCCGAACGATCTTTAAAGAGGCTAACTATGATCTATTCGTCACCAACGCTACCACTGCAGAATATTTTGCTGGTAAGAACGGGGTTGCCGTAAGGCCGCTAAATAGCGTGCTGGACCTTAGTAAAATAAAATCTACCGGCTTCAACTCTAGGAATTGGCATGATGATTTAAAGCAGTACATTAAAAAGGAGCTGGGTAAATGAAAGGAATAATTTTAGCTGGTGGGTCTGGTACGCGCTTATACCCCATAACAAAGGGCATCAGCAAGCAACTTATACCGATCTATGACAAGCCCATGGTGTACTACCCTCTTAGTACATTAATGATGGCCGGCATAAAAGAAATACTAGTTATTACAACTCCACACGAACAGGCGCAGTTCCAGCAATTACTAGGGAGCGGCTCAGACTTGGGCATTTCATTAACTTATGCGGCGCAACTAAGCCCAGACGGCTTAGCGCAGGCTTTTATTATCGGCGAGGAATTTATAGGTAACGACAAAGTGGCCCTTATCTTAGGTGATAACATTTTTCATGGTCATGGTTTTGGCGGGAGCCTACAAGAGTGCACAGACCCCAATGGTGCGGTCGTATTTGCCTATCAAGTATCCGATCCCGAACGTTACGGCGTAGTCGAATTTGATAAAAACATGCACGCCCTAAGTATCGAGGAAAAGCCAACGCAACCAAAATCCAGCTATGCTGTCGTTGGCCTTTACTTTTACGACAACGAGGTGGTTGAGATTGCCAAAAACGTTAAACCTAGCAATCGTGGCGAATTAGAGATTACCGCCATTAACGAAGAGTACCTAACGCGTCATAAACTTAAAGTACAGATCATGGATCGCGGCAGTGCGTGGCTAGATACAGGGACATTCGAATCTATGACACAAGCATCAACCTATGTAGAGGTTATAGAAAAACGTACCGGGCTAAAAATAGGCTGCATTGAAGAAATTGCATACAATCAAGGATTTATTGATAAAGATCAACTACGAAAATTGGCCGAAAGCCTAACCAAATCCGGCTACGGCGAATATCTTCTCGGACTCACTACTTAGGCTATTAAGGAAGCCTCTTGCTATAGTATCTCTAATCTGTTAGATTAGCTTTAGGTCGCTGTAGCAAGCTAAAATAAAAATATGATAAAAAAATTAATCCCAGCCCGGAACTTTAAATACGTTGCTATAATTTTGGTTTTGTTAGTGGCGGGGGTTCTTGTTGAGGCATGGTACAAATCTACTCACTCGCCTAAAAGAATAGTTACCGTCGGGACAGAAGTGAGCGCACCAAAACAAGCTAAAGCTTCTATTCCTGCCGAAAAAACACCCGTCAGTAATAACTCGGCTAGCACAAATGCTGGGGGAGCAACAGACACCCATGGATCTACTCCAGTCTCTAACGATTCTAGTCAGTGGACGTCATCAGCCTCTGGGGCAATTACTGTTAAGAGTCCGGCCCCAAATTCAACACTTAAAAACAATGAAGTTATTAGCGGCTCTGCCAAAGTTGAGTCTATACACTACCGGTTAAACGATAACCAGGTTGGCGTGATAGCCCAAGGTGTACTAGACGTAGTTAACGGTAACTTCTCAGGAGCATTGCGCTTTACGTCTCACGGCACAGGTGCGCGACTTGATATTTTCAGCACTGATGAACAGGGTGTCGAGTATAACGAGGTGCAAATTAATGTGAGCCTTTAATATGAAACATATTATGTCATCTTTAAATAAAGTTCTAGGCTTCGTGCTCTTTCTTGCGCTTGGTATATTTTTACGCGGCGGTATGGCACATGCGGCTTACGACCCATCTAATTTAATAGGTGATCTAGTTTTTACTAACAATCGCTCCATGACAGCCGGCGATATTCAAACATTTTTGGCAAACCACGGCAGCGGATTGACTAATTATTCCGATGTGGAAGACTGCGGGCCAACCAACGGAAGTCACTATTCATATTATCAGCAATTCTATCAATGCGGTGT
>JAQGHE010000037.1 GCA_028288985.1 Candidatus Saccharimonadota bacterium | reverse complement strand
TTTGGAGTACTCTTCATTGCCAACCCTAAAATAAGCCTCGTCCATCAGCCTGACGATGCAGGCCAGCACTTTTTCCTTCTCCAAGCCTCCTTGCGCCAGGTGCTCATCAGTAATTCGGCGCATTTTGGGCAGAGCCCGGGCAAAGCGCAGGATCTTCTCAAATTTTTTATTTTCCTGATGCTGTCGAAACTTCGGGCTATAAATGTACTGCAGGCGGCCGGCCTTATCAACGCCGGTAGCTAAGATGTTTGTCCTTTTGGCAGTGCTTATCTTAACATCCCGCCAGGCTGGGGGTACGGCTAGCGACTTCAGATACGCCAGCTTCGCCTGGCCAGTTATTTGGCCCTTATCGTCGTAATACTCAAACCCTCTCCCTACCCGCCGCCGCTCAATATATTTGCGCATAGACATAATTAATACTAAGGATAAGCTAATAATCGCCACCGTGAAAATTTTAACCGTTAAATGGCACCCCTACCCTAACCGTTGCCACAGTACGGCGGCTTAAGATTTAGGTTTTGGGCTTGGAGCCGGCATGGCCTCTTCTTCGGGAGCCGCGCCGACTTGTCCCGCAGGCGAGTCGGTTTCCTTATGGGGCAGGCGCCCGCGCTTTTGCAAAATTACCGGTCCGGCAAGGGCGGCAAGCCCCAGTGCGGCGTACACCCCGCCAAATGTCCAGTAGTTCTTGTCTATCCGCTGCACGATGTCGGTTACCAGTTTTCGCATGTCAGCCTGCATCACCGGGTTGCTGAGGGAGATTTTAGGCTGAATGAAATTGGTATTGGCGCGGTTTAATCCCCACGAAAAAGCCAGCATAAACAGCCCGACTACAACCAGGGTTATGCCCACGCGGCGCAGCCCTCGCGCCCGGCTGGTGCTTAAGAAGATAATCGCCGCCGCACACAGAATAGTCAGTGCTATGAGCAAGATAGGGGTTTTCTTAACCCTTTGGTACTGCGTCGGCAAACCTTTCAACTGAGAACTAAAAACCGATTGGCCGGAGTTGCCGCTCTTTAAATCGGCAGAAGTTATCACAGGCTTATCTATCAAGCCTTTCCCGCCGGCTGCATCACTCTTAACTTGGGCCGCTACCGAAGCCGGCGTGACGCCGCGCGGCAGACAGGTGGCGCTATAAACATCAAAAGATGTAGAGGTATAAGGCGTGGTGCAAGGCGGCAGGCTGGCCGCTTTTTGCTGTACTGCGGTTGCCAGATTAGCGGCAAAAGAACTTTGTACGTTCGATAAATCAATCTTGAAATTCGGCTGCGGGGTTTTGCCGTCCAGCCAGGCATAAATACTGTCGATTGCCCCCTCAGCATTCCTTTGCACCTCGGCTGGCGTAAAGGACTGGTTGGCCGCCTGACGTATGGTGGGGTCACTGGTCGGTATTTGGCCGACGCTGGTATCAACCTGCTTCATCTGATCCATCAGGCTGGGCACCACACCGCTATACAGGCCGCTCTCGGAGATAATTGTTTTAATATCCTTCGGATTACCTACAGTTTGGACGATCCCAAAGTTCAGGGCTGTTAAAAACAGCAGCAGCGGGAAGAAAGGGCTGATAAATATTAGCAAGGCTCGGCGGAAAGGATGCATAAGCATTATTTTAAAGTAGTGCGCCCTTCCCACCAATAGCTTAATATGCCCAGGGGGGGCTGGGTGAAAAAAGTCGAATATAGTCTATAATTACCCCTGATAAGGAGAGGTCGCATAGTCCGGTCTAGTGCGCCACACTCGAAATGTGGTGTTCGCTTTAAGCGAACCGTGGGTTCAAATCCCACCCTCTCCGCCATTGACTTTTCGAAGGTTTTCTGGTATCATCTAATGAAATGAAACTTCCTCATAGCCTCGAACCCTATTTTGACGATCAAGCTAGAGTTGCCCACGAGAGTATGGCTGCCACATCGCTAGAAAAGCACCTAAAGGAAATGCCCCGAAGTCAGCTGAAAGAAGTTGGAGTACAGCAAATAAGGTACGCCGAAATAATACCGGCTGGTGATTATGATAATTCCGAGGCGATATTGCTTGAACTTCCCTTTGCCAACGGCTGGGCGCCTCACATGTACCTCCGGGCACGTTATTTACAGGCCGTGGCTGCTCCCGATCAACGAGTTATAGTTTTTCCGCAAAGTACCATTTCCGAAACGGCCTATGATTTTACGGGCTTCCAACTTGATCAGATAAAACAAGGAGATGTCACCCCGATTGCCGAGAGGCAAGCCCGCCTAGTCCGCACTTTGGGCATCGGACGGGCTTCGATAATCGGCTACTCCGGCGGCGGCATGAATGCTGCTGTTCTGAGTGAGGTCTTAGCTGATGAGGTAAGTGTTTTATCAGTAGGAGTTTTTGAGCCGCCTAACGTGGTAGACCGTACGGCCAAGCAATTGACCAAGGATTTCAAAGCCTCCGGCTTCAGCTATCTACAGGCTGCCAAGGATGCCGAGATACCCGCTCTGGTAGAGGCCTTAGGTAAAAGTCCAGTAAGCTGGAAGGTATTAAAAGGGACGACAAACTTCGGGGTCTCTACTCTTTTAAGGGGGAATAAAGAACTCAAAGAGGGTATGGCTCACAATAATTTAAGCCACACGCTGGCGCTCGCATTGCTGCACCAACCCGGGCTGGGAGTAACCCTGGCTAATGCTGAGCACAGCAAAGTCAGCCCAAAGATTAAAATGAGCGCCCAGGCAAATACCCTTAGCCCCTTCGGTAATGTCAATCACATTACTGTAGAGGGTTATGATCACGGCATGGGAGACAACATTGTTGTTCATGGTCTTCTAGGAAAAGCCGCCGTAGAAAACTCAAAAAAATAAGACTGGCAAGGTCAAGGCTCAGTCAGTTTGCTATTATTGATCTATGGCCAAGGAGAGTATTTTTACGCGGATAATCAGGGGAGAAATCCCCAGTTATAAGGTCTATGAAGACGAGGATACCTTCGCGTTTTTAGATATCCATCCCAAGCAGCCGGGACACGTACTGGTAATCCCTAAAAAAGAAATTGATCACATTTGGGATTTACCGGATGAAGACTACCAGGCACTCATGGCTACCAGCAAAAAAGTGGCCCAGCGTATTCGTGAGATTATCAACCCTCGCAGAGTAGCCATGCAGGTAGAGGGCACTGGTGTCCCCCACGCGCACGTACACATTTTCCCCTTCTCTACCGTAGAAGAGTTCCACGCCGAGGCAGACATGGATCGAGATCCCGATCACCAGGCTCTATCGGAAATGGCTGCCAAACTAGCCTTTTAGTACATTTTTCTTGGCGTAGCCACGGCAAAATTGGTAATATAAGGCTATGAGGAGTGGGCACCGCCGGTGAATGAGAAGGCTTTGGGGAAGCGTCTTGCTGACGCCCGGCGCGCGGCCGGCCTGACGCAGCAAGAGCTGTGCCAGAGGGCCGGTTTATCATATTCAACGCTGGCCAAGATTGAGCGCGGCGCTATAAAATCGCCGTCAGTTTTCACGGTGGCCTCGATTGCCGCGGCTACGGGAGTAGCACTGGAACAATTGATGGACATTGAACTGGCAGACAGGCCCGCAAAAGCCGGCCTTGCCGATAAAAAACGATCTAAAACAGGGGTCAGTTTTGTTTATATAGATGTCAACGGCGTGCTGGTACGGTTTTTCCACAGGGCTTTTACGCAAATCGCTGATGAAGCGGGCGTCGGCGCCGATGTCGTGGAGACTCTGTTTTGGCGTCATAACGAAGCGGCTTGCAGGGGAGATCTGAGCTTGCAGGACTTCGATGCTATCTTCGAGCAGGAACTAGGCATCCGTGGTTTTGAATGGAAAAAATACTATATGGAGGCCGTCGATCCAATGCCGCACGTGGAAGAGATGGTTGCTTGGGTGGCCCAGCACTACCGAGTGGGGCTATTAACCAACAGCCTGCCGGGCTTTCTTAAAGAG
The DNA here is from genome assembly GCA_028288985.1 of Candidatus Saccharimonadota bacterium. Classification (GTDB taxonomy): domain Bacteria; phylum Patescibacteriota; class Saccharimonadia; order Saccharimonadales; family UBA10212; genus JAQGHE01. The sequence goes on along the minus strand of JAQGHE010000037.1, from coordinate 723 downwards.
CTGATGAGCACAGGCCGCATCCCGAACGAAAATTATGATGTGATTATTGATTCCTCAGAGGTAAAATGCATCAAACCGGAAGCCCAGATCTATGAAGTAGCCGCCCAAAAGGCCGGCGTACCTCCCGAGCAGATACTGCTGATAGACGATGGACGCACCAACCTGATGGCTGCCGACCGCCTGGGCTGGCATGCGCTGTGGTTTGATGATTTCCGGCCGGAAGAAAGCCTGGACCGCGCCCGGCAGGCTTTGGCCTTCTAGCTTTCGGCTAGCTTGGTAAAAGTGTCGATTTCGCCGATTGTCTGAGTCAGCATAGTTTTCTCTTCTTCTAGCTGCTGGCGGGTCTGATCTACGATTTGGGCCGGTGCCCGCTCTGTGTAGCCGGAACTGGCAAGACGTCCTTCTAGGCGCTCTACGGACTGCTGGCGGGCAGTTTTCTGATCGATCAGCTTGTCCAGATAAGCCCGTACCGCACCGGTATCGATATCCAGCCAGACGTCATAGCCGGCCTTGGCAATGCGCATTCCCTGCCCCCTGTCAGAAGCCGCTTCGGCTACCTTGCCCAGCCTGCCCAGACGGGCGATCAGCTCGGCATTCTCGGCTATGTCTGCCGAAGTTTTATAGTAGAGTGCCGGCTTGTTTGCCCCAACGGCCGCATTAACAGCTCTGACCTCTGTAATTATCTCTAAAATGTCCTGGAAAGTCTCGGCCTTTTTCTTATCG
>JAQGHE010000025.1 GCA_028288985.1 Candidatus Saccharimonadota bacterium | reverse complement strand
TGGAGTTGGTTTAGCCATTGCCGCTGCTTTAGTGGCTTTGTTAGTCGTGCGGAACGAAAAGGTTGATGCAAGCGAGGCGATGGCCGCCTAAAGAACCGCGGGTTTGGCGCATTACCGCGTCAGCGCTTCCTTGTACTGCATCCAAATGCGGCACTTTAGGCTTTTCAGCTAGGTTTGGAGCAGTTTTGGCAGAGGCCGTAGATCTCCAGCTGGTGGCCGCGAGGCGCAAAATCGGCTTTAGAGGCTACGGTATCAATCATTGTTTCCAGCATGGGATTGGCGGGCAGGGGAAAAGTGCGCCCGCAAGCCGTGCAGTGCAGGTGGTGATGGTGCCCGTTAAAGACTTCGGTTAACTCGATTTTGTACTTAAAGCCGATGTTAAGCCTGTGTGCTATGCCGGCCTGCTCAAAGAGTTCGATAGTGCGGTAAACCGTAGCGCGATCGATCTTATTTGCCGTAAGCCCGATTATCTCAGCCATGGTCTGAGGCTCTTTGCCAGCTAGCACCCCAAAAACAATAAGACGCGGTTTGGTTAAGCTGTAGCCCTTTTGCTTGAGGAGAGCCCTTAAAGTGTTAATCATAGCAAAATTATAGATTATTGCGACAAATTTGCAAATACTGTGGTTGTTCTATAAATTAACGATTAATGAAACGTATATTTTCTAAATTTTGGCTGCCGGGTCTTATTGCTCTGGTAGTTGTTGCAGCGGTCCTGGCTGCTACTTTGTCGAGCGGCACTAATGACAAGTCCGGGCAGCTGCAGATAATGGCCGGAGAAAATTTTTGGGGCAGTTTAGTTTCTCAACTAGGCGGCAGCAAAGTGCAAGTAACCAGCATTGTTTCGGATCCGGCTGCTGACCCGCATGAATACACCAGTAGCAGCGCTAACGCTCGGTCATTTGCTACCGCCGACTACGTAGTATTAAACGGCGCCGGCTACGACAGCTGGGGCGATAAACTGCTTTCAGCTAATCCTAACGCCAGCCGCCAAGTCCTGAAAATTTCTGATCTGCTGGGTAAAAAAGAAGGCGACAATCCGCACTTTTGGTACAACCCGGGCTATGTAAATCAAGTAATCGCTAAAATGGAAAGTGATTTGATAGCGTTGCAGCCGTCAAACCGAGCGTATTTTGAGCAGCAGTATGCTCAACTTAAACAGTCCCTATCCGGGTATCAGTCTAAAATAGCGGCAATTAAAAGCCGGCACGCCGGAAATCAAGTAGCGGCCACTGAGGATATATTCGTGTATCTTGCCGATGCCGCCGGCCTAAATCTGTCTACTCCTGCCAGCTTCATGGAAGCCGTCGCTGAAGGCACCGATCCGCCTGTATCGAGTGTCGTAGAATTTCAGAATCAGCTTAATAGCGGTCAGGTAAAAGTGCTGGTATATAATCAGCAAACCTCAACCCCCCTAACAGAGAGTATGAAAAAACTGGCGCAAGACCGTGGCATACCAATTGTCGGGATCACCGAAACCTTGCAACCACCTAATGCGTCGTTTCAGACTTGGATGGACGGCGAAGTACAGAATCTTGAAAACGCTTTGAATACTGGCTCCGCTACTCAATAATATAGCTATGCAGATCAGTTCAGGAGCCGTTATAGAAGCCTTTGATTTAGCAGTTGGCTATGTCGATACATCTATCTGGCAGCATGCCGATTTTACGATAAAAGACGGTGAGTTCGTAGGAGTGCTAGGGCCAAACGGCGCCGGCAAGACCACACTCTTTAGATTGCTGCTGGGATTCATCGGTCCGAAACAAGGCGAACTGAAACTGTTTAATGACCGCCCAAAACGGGGCGATGCCCGGATTGGCTACGTGCCGCAGCGCCGTCCGATCGATAGCGAGACCAGACTGGAAGCTTTAGAGCTGGTAAGGCTGGGATTGAACGGTACGCGATGGGGCTTTAGCAGTCCAAACGAAGCCTCCAAGGAACGTAAGGCTGCCTTGGATGCCCTTAAAGTCGTAGACGCCTTAGAGCTGGCTCATCGCCCGCTGGGTTCTCTTTCCGGCGGCGAATTGCAACGGGTGTTTTTGGCGCAAGCGGTTATCGGCAAGCCCAAGCTGCTACTGCTAGATGAACCACTGGCTAATTTGGATATTCGCCGTGAAGGCGAGTTTATAAAATTAATCAGCCAGATTGCCAAAAGACGCAACATTGCAGTGCTGCTGATTGCCCACGACATCAACCCGCTGCTGCCGGCTGTCGATCGGATTATTTATATAGCCAACGGCAAAATCGCGTCCGGCGAACCGGACAAACTGATAACCAGTGAGTCGCTATCAGCTCTTTATAATGCGCCCGTGGAAGTCCTGCGCGATTCCCGTGGCCGGGTGGCGGTTTTGGGTGCGCCGGAGGCTTTACACCATGACTAGTAGCGGCTTCAGCCCCAACCTATGGAACGACCTGACGAATATTCTCCAGTATGATTTTATGCGCCACGCTTTTGAGGCCGGCACCATCGTGGCTATCGTGGCTGGTATTATTGGCTATTTTGTAGTTATTCGGCGCTTGTCTTTTGCGGCTCATGCCTTGAGCCATAGCGGCTTTGCCGGCGCAGCTGCAGCCGTTTTGATTGGCCTTAATCCTATTACAGGTTTGCTGGCTTTTACCTCGGCGGGTGCATTGGCTATGGCGGCTCTAGGACGCAAAGCTGCCAGCCGCGATGTGGAAGTAGGTACCGTGCTGGCCTTTATGCTGGGCCTCGGCGTGCTTTTCATTAGCCTTTACAAGGGTTATGCCACCGAAGCTTACTCGATATTATTCGGGCAAATACTGGGTATTAGCCGCGGCAACGTGGTAGTCACTTTGATTACGGGTGTGATTGTACTGCTGGCGGTTTTGATATCTTACCGCCGGCTACTTTTTACGTCACTTGATGAAGATGTAGCTGAAGCTAAAGGCGTTTCTACTTTGGGTATGAACGTATTATTCATGCTGCTGCTTGCCCTGGCAGTATCGATCTCGGTCCAAGTCGTTGGGGTCCTGTTAATCTTTGCATTGATGGTGACCCCGGCAGCGATTGCCGACCGCCTGGCGACGCGGCCCACACAGGCCATCGCCATATCATCACTGATAGCGCTATTGGCCACCTGGATCGGTCTATTTATCTCATATTACTCGCCGTACCCCGTAAGCTTCTTCATCACCAGTATTGTATTTGTGCTTTATCTGTTGGTCCGAGTCAGGGATCTCTTAAAAAGGTAAAACAGTGCGGTTGCCATTGTTTCTTTAAATCTCTAAACTCTCTGTATAGAGGTAAGAGTTATGCAGTTAGAAGTTATCCATAATGACGGTTTGCAAGTGAGCAAACTAGTTTTAGAGACCACCGCCGAAGTAGAGACGGCAAAAGAGGCGTGTGAACGAGCCCTGCGTCGACAATTAGGGGCTCTGGCCGTAACTTCTCCTGTGAGGCGGATGACCAATAAGGTAAGAACTGCCTTTAGCCCTGAATTAAGATCATTATCAGCGGTTTACCGCGATGCGGATACGGCGCTTACCTCCGCAGCTGCCGTAGGACGCCAAGCGGCTTTATCCGTTTGGGAACCAAAAAGAGCGGGTACTTTGACGGACGCCATACTTGTCTACGACCATCCAGCAAAGCATGGACTCGCCTTTAAGCCGCTGCGTGGGTCGTCATTGCCCGAATTAATGACAGAGCAAATAAAAAAAGCAACCGACCCACCTAAGGTTGCTCATCTGCACGAATACCGGAAGGCAAACACGGGATAGAGCTTTAGAGGTACAATAAGAATTGTGATTATCGCGGTTATTATTTTGGGGGCGTTAAGTATAGCGTTGCTGGCGCTAATTTTTTTGAAGTTGAATAAGCCTGTGAACAACGATGCCGCCGTGCTTCTTAAAGCCGATATGACGGAACTTAATAAATCGATGGCACTTTTAAAAGACGGGCTGCAGAAGCAGTTTAGCGACCAGATGGGGCAAAGCAATAAACAGATGGCCCAGCAATTCGCGGCCAGTGCCAAAATAATTGCCGATGTTACTCAAAAATTGACAGAGCTGGATAAGACTAACAAGAACGTCGGCGACATCGCCAACGAGCTTAAAACTCTGCAAAACGTGCTGCAAAATCCTAAACAAAGAGGCGTCCTAGGCGAGTATTACCTGGAGCAGATCCTGAAAAACTTGCTGCCGCCCGGCACTTTTCAACTCCAGTACAAACTGGGCGAAGGCATCGTGGTGGACGCCGTTATTATTCTTGACGATAAAGTGCTGCCCATCGATAGCAAATTTAGCCTAGAAAACTATAGCCGCCTGTTGGATGCCAAACCGGAAGAAAGACCGGCGCTGGAGCGAGCCTTTAAAGAAGATTTAAAGAAGCGAATCGACGAAACTGCCAAATATATCAAACCGGGTAAGGGCACCCTAGATCAGGCGCTGATGTTTATACCGTCTGAGGCTATTTATTACGATCTGCTGGCTAACAAAGTCGGGCTGGCTGGCGTCAGTGGACGCAACCTGATGCAGTACGCCGCCGTTGATAAAAAGGTAACCATCGTGGGTCCAAGTACCTTATCGGCCATGTTGCAGACCATCGTGCAGGGCTTGCGCTCTATCGAAATTCATAAAGATACTGAAAAGATCCGCAAAAACATCGAGCAGCTAAGCAAACACTTGGTTTCCCATAACGGCTATATGCAAAAACTGGGCAATTCTTTGGGCACCACAGTCGGCCACTTCAACACCACTTATAAGGAACTCGGCAAAATAGATAAAGATATCGTAAAAATCGCCGACACCACGCCGTCAGTAGAGCCGGCGCTGATCGACCGACCCGTTCTGGAAGATGACTAGATGAGTCAGACCCTGGCCATCTTATCAGTTATTTTGATATTGGCTGCCGGCCCACCATATGTTTTAGATATTCTACGCAAAAAGACTAAGCCGCAGCGGGCTACATGGCTGATATTTACGGTTCTGGGGTTGATCGCCTTTATCTCGCAGCTGCAGCTGGGTGCAACTTGGTCGCTGGTATTTCTGGGACTAGATACACTTGGCAGTCTGGCAGTGCTAATTCTTTCAATCCCTTACGGCGTCGGCGGTTTTAGCATACTGGATAAATATGCATTGAGTGTGGCGACGGTGGGCGTGCTAATTGCCATTCTGGCGCGCGAGCCGATTATTGCCCTGCTTGGCGTAATGGCGGCCGATCTTGCCGGAGCGCTGCCCACAATCCACAAGGCTTATATTGCGCCGGATAGCGAAACGACTATCAGCTGGCTTTTGGTGGGAACAGCCGCGCTGCTTGGCGCGTTTACGGTCGGCAAGATGGATTTTAACCTTCTGATCTATCCGATATACTTGACGATTATTCAGTATGCGATCCCAATTGCTCAGTTTGTGGGCCTGAGAGTTACTAGTAAAAGATATTCGTCTTAGCCGCAAAGCTCAAAAAATTTAAGTGTTCCGGTTAAGCGACAGAGAAAGTAGATACTAGAGGGGCGGCCCGGAGGCCGCCCCTCTAGAGCATCTAGCCGGCAGTTACGCACTCGATCGGAGCCGGCAGATCCGGAAGACGATCGGTGAAGTTGACCCCCTGACGAATGTCGCTCAGCGAGATGAGTTGGACCTCGTAGCCGTCGGCGCCGTAGCTGGACGAGATCGTTTCGAGGACTCGTTCCTTCAGGTATGGACTCAGGAGGATGACAGGTGAGTAGACCCGAATCTCGTGCTGGGTGTAGCAGATGAAGTCGATGGCGCTCATCTCACGCAGCTTTTCCAGAAGCTGGGCCCCGAAGGACGTCAGACTCTTCTGCTGGTACTCCCCGAGCTTCAGCAGCGGGCCGGCATAGACGAAGTTGTGCGGCCATGATTCCTCGACCACCTGCTGGTCGGTTCGGTAACTCAACCAGCCGTTGCGGTGCTCGGCCATGACGATGTGGCAAAGGGTGCGCGTCATAGGAATTCCTTTCTCTGTCGGATTGTGGGTGTGCGTTTCGAAGGTGCGGTTCGCACTACCACGAAATCACTACTATTTTACCATAAGAATAATGAGAAGTCAATAGTCTAACTCTTCAGAAGATCAATAGTGAGGGCCGCGGTCCAGCTGAAGTTTTCGGCGCCGGCAGGTGAACCGTCCAGCGGGCTGAAATACTCATAGGGGCCGCTTTTTGCTACCATCTCTACCGTCCGGTCGCGCAAGGCGGCGGCTTCTTCATTAAAGCCATAGCGCTTCAAGCCTTCTATTATCAGCCAGTTGGTATTGACCCAGGTTGGCCCTTGCCAGTATTTATGAGCATCAAAATAAGAGGAATTAAGCGGCACGCTGGGAACCGGCCAACTCGCGCCGAAGGTGCGGCGTTTTTTGAGCATATTTACCAGATGCTGGGCGCGTTCTTTACTGATTGCCCCGGAATACAGCGGCAATAGAGTGGCGATAGAGGGCTCCTCGATCAACTTGTGGCTGACAAAGCTGCGGCTGAAATACTCGCTGTGCTGGTCATCCCATAGTTGGTCCAGGGCTTCGCGGCTCTTCTTTATGCGTTGGCCCAGATCGGCTGGCAACTCTTTGCCGATAGCTTTAGCTATCTGCTCCAGGCACTCGTTGGCGCGGATGAATATGCAGTTGAACGCCAGATCCTCAACTGAAAAGAGCGAGCGGGAAAGAATAGCCTCTGAATTATAGGCTTTGCGGCGGATGCGGCGCAGCACGGCCCAATAGGCAGCGGCCTCTACATTACTCATGCGCTGGCCGGGCGGTACTTGTTTTGTGTCCCGGCGGAACAGGTTGACGAGACCATCCAAGTGCAGGGACTCAATTGCTGAGACCCACCAAGGCATGCTATGTTTTCGCATCTCGCTAATCCACGGCGGGGTATTATCCAGTCCGGATTCGTATGGGTGAAGCAGTAAAACCAGCCCCTCGTTGTGCGGATCGCGATCATGGTACAGCCAGCGGTGGTAACTAAGTAGATGCGGATACATTTGGGCATACCAGGTGCGGCGCTCTGCGCTGCGGAGCTTCTTGCCGATTTGTACCACGGCTTCGGCCAGCATAGGCGGCTGGGTCAGGCCGCTGGTAGCAACATCGTGCGGGGAATAAGGGTTTAAATAGCCGCGTTCGACCTCTTTGTCCCGGCTGCCGAGAGTCAATATTATGTGCGGCAGCATGCCATTGCTCCACTGGCCGCGCAGTAAGCTGGTAAGCTCGGTTTTGGCGCGATCCACGTCAAGGTGCCGTAGGCCGATGGCGATAAAGCAGCTATCCCACAGCCACTGGTGGGGATAGAGGTTGGCGGCCGGAATGGTCCAGAGCTTCCGATCGTTAATTTTAAGGACTTTATATAGGTCTTTAACTAACTCTTGCTCGTCCGGTTTTGGCATAAGCTTAAGTATATCAGTACGTTATCTGGCGGGCAGAGGTGATTCGTTGTTATAATAGCCCTACCTGATGAAGTACGAGGATCCACAAATAAATGCTGCTGCAGTAGCTTTAAAGAAGCTATTTGAGAAAACCGATGACAAGCGGAGTGTTCTGCGCGCTCCGGAATTGGCGGCTTTATATGATCACCTGAGAACTGTGCCGGCAGGCGAGCAGCGGGCCAAATTCGGCAAGGAAGTAAACCAACTGAAGCAGGAATTAGAGAAGATGGTCCGTGAGGCTGCACAGCCCAAGGCAGAAGTTTCCCCAATTGATGTCACCGCGCCATTTGATATCAATGCCCCGGCACCTTCGCTTTTGCCGACCACCAAGGGCAGTAAACATCCATTAATGAGCGAGCTTGATAATATCCTGAATATTTTTGAGCGGATGGGCTTCTCCGCTATTGAATCGCGCCAGATAGATGACGACTATCATATGTTCACCAGCCTTAATTTCCCTGAAGACCATCCCGCGCGGGACGATTATGACACTTTTATGACAGATGAGGGTTTGATCGCGCCGGCCCATACCAGCACTATGCAGAACCGGGTGCTGAAGGCTGGCAAGAAGGACCTAGAGAATGGTAAACCGATTGCCGCCGTGATTCCTGGCCGCGTCTTTCGTAACGAAGATCTGGACGCACGGCATGAGCATACCTTTTACCAATTGGAAGGCGTCTATGTAGATAAGGGCATCAATGCCGGCCACCTGATAGCTACTCTCAAAGCTTTTCTAGAGGCATATTATGGCAAGAGTCTGAGGTTTAAGTTCCAGCCTTATTATTTTCCGTTCACTGAACCCAGCCTGGAAATAATTTTGTCCTGTCCATTTTGCGAAGGAAAAGGCTGTTCGGTTTGTTCTCATGTCGGCTGGATAGAAATCCTGGGCTGCGGCATGATCCATCCGAATGTTCTGAAAGAGGCCGGTATTGACCCAAATGTATACACCGGCTTTGCTTGGGGCGGCGGCATAGACCGGCTGGTAATGATGAAATATAACATCGAAGACGTACGACATTTTGAATCCGGCAACCTAAAATTCCTGAGGCAGTTCTCATGAGCGACATTAAGGAATTACAAGGTGTAGCGTTAGAGGTTCAGCAGGAATATGCTGAGCTAAATCGCAAAAAGGGTCATAGGGAATGGACAGCTAAGGACTACGCCCTTGGTCTCATGGGCGACATGGGTAGTCTGATGAAGCTGATTACCGCCAAGGACAATTTGCGCAAAATTGAAGACGTTGACGCCAGGCTGGCTCACGAGCTGGCTGATTGCCTGTGGAGCTTGTTGATTCTGGCCCGTAAGTACAATGTTGATCTTGAAAAAGAATTCCATAAGACAATGAATGAAATACAGGTGCGAATACGTGAGGTGAAAGTATGAAGATGAGTCTTAATTGGGTTAAGAAATTTACGGACGTCCATCTGCCTGTTAATGAGCTCATAGAGAAGATCGGCGCACAGCTGGGCGCAGTGGACGAAGTTATTGATATCGGCAAAAAATACGAAGGAATTGTTGCTGCCAAAGTTGTGGAGTGCGTAAAGCATCCGAATGCCGATAAACTCAGCATCTGTTTGATCGATGACGGCGGCGTGGTTAAGGATGTAAAACGTAATGAAAAAGGCCTGGTGGAGGTAGTCTGCGGTGCGCCGAATGTTAAAGCCGGCCAAATGGTTGCCTGGCTGCCGCCTGGGGTAACCGTACCAAGCACCTTCGATAAAGACCCCTTTGTTCTGGAAGCCCGCGAATTAAGAGGCGTAGTAAGCAATGGCATGATTGCCTCGGCCCGCGAGCTCGCTCTTGGAGACGATCATGAAGGAATCCTGGTACTGGGTGACAACTTGAAGCCGGGCGAAAGTTTCACCAAGGCTTACGAACTTGATGACGTTGCTATCGACATCGAAAATAAGATGTTTACCCACCGGCCCGATCTGTTTGGCATGCTTGGTATTGCCCGCGAAATTGCCGGCATTCAGCATAAACTCTTCAAGAGCCCTGACTGGTACCGCGAGGACGCTGATCTTAATAATGACGGCCGCAAAAATGTCCTGAAACTATCAGTCAGCAACGAGGTCCCGGGGTTAGTGCCAAGGTTCTGCGCCATAGCCATAAAAGACGTAAAAATTGAGGATAGCCCAGTCTGGCTTAGAACATATTTAGCGAGGATAGGCGTAAGACCCATCAACAACATCGTTGATCTGACCAATTACTTTATGCTCGAGACGGCCCAGCCGCTGCATGCTTATGATTACGACAAGATAAAAACCGGGGTCTTGGGCGTCAGGGAAGCGCGGGAGGGCGAGCAGGTAACAGTTATCGGCGGCAAAACCATTAAGCTTAAAAAAGGCACAATTGTGATTACGGACGGGCAGAAGCCTATTGGTCTTGGCGGCGTGATGGGCGGTGCCGACACCGAAGTGGACAAGCAGACCAAAAATATCGTTCTCGAGGTGGCAACTTTTGATATGAATACCACCCGGCGCACCGCCATGGAACATGGTCTATTTACAGATGCCGCCACCCGCTTCACTAAGAATCAATCGCCGCGGCAAAACAGAGCAGTTTTAGTAAAAGCGGTAGCAGCTACCAAAAAAATTGCCGGCGGCCGAGTGGCAAGCGAAATCGTGGACGACAAGCACTTCAAAACCACGCCAGTGACAGTAAAGACGACGGCGGAATTTATAAACGCCCGGCTGGGGTTGGATCTTCCTGCTCGGGAAATGAAGCAACTGCTAGAGAACGTTGAGTTTAAGGTAGAGCTTGACCGTGACACGCTGCGTGTTACGGTTCCGTTTTGGAGAATGGACATCGAAATAGCTGAAGATATAGTTGAGGAAATCGGCCGCCTATACGGCTACGACCATTTGCCGCCGGCTTTGCCCCAAAGAAGTATTGCTCCCGCCGAAGTCAATGAGGAATTGGCCTTCAAGGCCAGGGTGAGGGCTGAGTTATCTGCTGCCGGCGCTAACGAGGTGCTGACCTATAGCTTTGTGCACGAATCATTGTTATCCAAAACCGGGCAGGACATCAAAAATGCTTACCATATAAGAAACGCCCTTAGCCCGGATCTGCAGTATTACAGGGTAAGCCTTACTCCGAGCCTGCTGGATAAGGTCCACCCTAATATAAAAAATGGTTTTGACAGCTTTGGAGTATATGAGATGAACAAAGCGCACATCAAGGGCATTTTGGACGACGAGAAACTGCCCAAGGAATTTAATCGTCTAAGCCTAGTGCTGGCCCGCAAAAAGCCCGCACCGGGCGCACCGTTTTACCGGGCGAAACGCTATATCGAATATCTGCTGAGCCATAACCTGGGCATCGCCCATTCCTATATCCCCGTGGACGAGTCAGATGGTTTGCCGAAGGAATGGCAGATTGCCGCAGCTGCCTACGAACCCAAACGTACGGCGGTAATCGTGGCCTCTGATAAAACGATTTTGGGCATAGTGGGCGAACCCACACCGTCCGCAAAGAATAATTTAAAGCTTCCGGCTTATACTTCTCAGTTTGAGTTGGATATGGACGCCATGAAGCTTAAGGCCAGGCCTCACCCCATGTACCTGCCACTCAATAAATATCCGGAGACTACTCAAGACATTTGTTTGAGATTTCCGGCAGACATCTCCTATGCCCAAGCAGAAAGCTTTCTGTTCAAGGCCTTGGAGAACGCCAGTAAACCACACGGCTACCAATACTGGCTAAAGCCGATTGATATTTTCCAAAAGCCGGAGGATAAAGCCCATAAGCAGATTACCTGGCACATCATCCTGACTCATCCGGAGCGCACCTTGACGACAGAGGAAGTGAACAAGTTATTTGATATCATAGCTAGTGACGCCAAGAAAGAATTAAAGGCAGAAAGGATTTAAGTGAGCAAGAAGCAACGGGCCGCGTGGCTCTTTTTAACGGGGCTATTTATATTTACGGGTGTAGGTTTGGGGTTATGGTCCTTTTGGGTCAGCACTCACCCGCCAAAAGACACCACCTCTAACAGTCAAACCACTAATACAGCGAAGGACAAGAACGTGAACAAACTCAAAGGAACTCAACTTCAAAACTTTACTCCAGTCGGAAAAGTAGATACATTGCAGAAAATTGATACGACCGTGGGCAACGGGACAGAAGCTGCCGCAAACTCGACAGTAACCGTTAATTACACCGGAGCACTGGCTTCTACCGGCGTTATTTTTGAAAGTTCGCTTGATAATAGCGGCCAACCGGTAACCTTTGGCCTCAACCAGGTCATCAAGGGCTGGACAGACGGCGTACCGGGCATGAAAGTCGGCGGCACCAGAAGACTTCTAATTCCGGCCGCCATGGCTTACGGTGCGCAGGGCAGCGCTACGATTCCGGCCAACTCGGATCTGGTCTTTGATATCACCCTCCTCAACGTCAAATAACCTCTGCGCGGACATATTCCTGCTGTTAGATCGGGCAAGGATTTTGTGAGGATATGGAGTAAAAAACACAATATATAGTGTCTTGTCGGACAGCTTAGCACCATATACAATAGTGGTATTGCTCTAAAAAATTAACAAAAAAGAAGGCACTAAATGGCAAAGAATATCACCATCTTCACTACTAACACCTGCTCGTACTGCGTTATGGTAAAACGCTTTTTGGACATGAAGGGCCAAAATTACGACGTGGTTAACCTGGATGAGAACCCAGAGCGGCAGCAGGAAGCCCTGGCCATGAGCGGTGCCCTGACAGTGCCGATTACGATCGTCACTAAGGATGATGATAGCCAGGAAGTGGTTGTAGGCTATAACCTATCCCGCTTGGCACCGGCTATCGCGTAGATTTTAATTGGCACATTGCTGCGTTAAAGCCTTCGCACTTCATTCGCAGTATGTTAAATACAACTCACTGCAGCGCTCGGCTTCGCCTTGCATTGCACTCAATTAAAACCTACTTGAGTAAGTTGCTATAAGTGTTTGATAATATAGATAGACAGAAATAACCGGAGGATTTTACAAGGCATGGATTTGGATGCAGCGCGCGGCGCGGACGAGAACAGCAAAGGAGCTGTACAGATCGGTACTGCGACTGCTGGTCGCAGTCCACAACAAAGCGATGCGGTCCGTGATCTTGTTATTGTGGGGGCGGGTCCGGCGGCATTATCAGCGGCTATTTATACATCGCGCGAAGATATTGATACTACCCTTTTTGAAAAAGGCGCTATTGGCGGCCTGGCGGCCATCACCGACTGGGTAGACAACTACCCGGGATTCGCCGACGGAGTTGAAGGGCTGAAGCTGGCTGATGCTATGCGCGCCCAGGCAGAGCGCTTCGGAGCTAAGATTGAACTGGGCGAAGTTATGAGCATCAAAACCGAAGGCAACCTTAAAAAGCTGGATACTACTGAAGGCGACATTTATGCCAAAGCGGTCCTGATTGCTACTGGCAGCGATTATCGTAAAATCGGCGTGCCCGGCGAGATTGAATACTATGCCCGCGGTGTCCACTACTGCGCTACCTGCGATGGCGCCTTTTACCGCGACAAAAAACTGGTGGTCGTGGGCGGCGGCAACTCGGCCGTTCAGGAATCTCTGTTTTTAACACGCTTCGCTACCCATATCGACCTTTTGGTCCGCGGCGATAAATTCCGCGCCAGCGATGTGCTGCAGCAGGAGATCGAGAAGCAGAAAGATAAGATTACCGTGCACTTCAATACAACTACTGACGAGATTGCCGGAGAGGAAGGCAAAGTCGTAAAAGTTATCGGGACTGATAAGATCACAGGTAAAGGCGTAGAGTTCATAACTGACGGCGTCTTCGTTTTTGTTGGTCTTGATCCCAACACCAAATTCCTGGAAAGTAGCGGCGTGGAGCTGGATGAGCGTAACTTTATAAAATCAAATGACAAGCTGATGACCAATATGCCTGGAGTGTTCGTAGCCGGAGACGTTAGGTCCGGCGCCACCATGCAGATAGCCAGCGCCACCGGCGAGGGAGCCACGGCGGCCCTGATGATCCGCGAGTACCTGGAAGGCCATGGCCCCCATCTTGAACCAAACCTGTATGGCTAATGCTATTTACTGTAAAATATTTTAAAAGGAGACATTAATGGCTGATTTTAACAAAGTTCTAGAACCGGGCGATTATCAAAACGGCACAGTGAATACGGTAGTAGAAATCCCTAAAGGCTCCACCAATAAGATTGAGTGGGACCGCGAGCGTGCCGCATTTGTGCTCGACCGAGTAGAACCCACCATTTTTGCGAAGCCAGTCAATTACGGCTTTATCCCTCAGACGCTAGATGAAGATGGTGATGAACTTGATACTTTAATCGTGACCGACGAGCCTATCCCAACCGGGGTATGGCTGGAAGCCAAAATCATCGGCGTATTGAATTTCGAAGATGATGGCGAAGCCGACCATAAAGTCGTAGTCGTGCCGGCGGATGACCGCCAAACTGGCGACAGCATCAACAACCTGGACGACTTGGGCGAACGCTGGAAGCAGCAAATAGAGCATCACTTTTCTCACTATAAAGACCTGAAGAAGCCCGGCAGCACCAAAGTATTGGGCTGGGGCGACGCGGAAGCCGCTAAGCAGATAATCGCCGAATCTATAGCCCGCGCCAAGCAGTAGCTCTCAATAACTTGAAAGCACAAGCATAAACGCATACAATATGGCTTAATTAGACTAACCGTATAAAAAGGGGATGGGCATAGTGAAAACCAAGATAGCGATTAACGGGTTCGGCCGGATTGGCCGCAACGCATTTAAGCTAGCATTTGAACGACCGGATTTAGAAGTCGTGGCCGTTAATGATCTGACAGACACCAAAACGCTGGCCTATTTACTCAAGCACGACAGCAATTATGGCGCCTATCAGCACGAGGTGGATTTCGACGATGAAAATATCATCGTGGACGGACAAAAAATAAAGGTCTTAGCCGAGAAAGACCCGGCTGCTCTGCCTTGGGGCACTATGGGAGTAGAAGTTGTTATTGAAAGTACAGGGCGCTTCACTAAAAAAGAAGATGCCGAACTGCATATCAAAGCTGGCGCTAAAAGAGTGGTTATCTCTGGCCCCAGTAAAAGCGATGGTGTGGACACGATTGTGCTTGGTGCCAACGAAGATAAGCTGCCCAGCTCCACACCCGTAATCAGCAACGCCAGCTGCACTACTAACTCCCTGGGAGCAGTTATGGCTGTTCTTGATTCTACCTTCGGTGTTGAGAAATCAATGCTGACCACAGTTCATAGCTATACCGCCAGCCAGGCTCTGCAGGACGCGCCTAATAAAGATGTTCGTGAAGGCCGCAATGCCGCTGAAAATATCGTGCCAACCACCACTGGTGCCGCCATAGCCGTAACCCTTACGCTTCCCCAGCTGGCCGGTAAGTTTGACGGCTTAAGCATTCGCGTCCCCACTCAGGTTGTTTCCTTAAGCGACATAACGGTTCTTTTAAGTAAGGATGTTACGGTCGAAGAAGTTAACGAAGCATTTAAAAAAGCTGCTAGTGAACCATTTTACCAAGGCATTCTTGGTGTCAGTGAAGAGCCGCTAGTCAGTAGCGACTATATAGGCGACAGCCGCTCCGGTATCGTCGATTTGCTACTTACTAAAGTCGTCGGCGGTAACCTGGTCAAAGTAATGGTTTGGTATGACAATGAATGGGGCTACAGCAATCGCCTGGTTGAACTGACCGCCGATGTGGCTAAGCTTTTGAATGGTGCAGGGACTGCGGAGCAGCCAGCCGAAAATTCTCAACCGGAAGTCCAACCGGAATCCCGGCACGAGGCTCAACCAGAAGCCGCACCGGATCTGCTGCACGAGCCGGAAGACCCATTGCTAGAACCGCCCCACGATCCGCACCCGGATGAAATGGGCCATGGCAGTTTGGAGCATCAGCACGAAGAAATCGCAGTAGCCGAGCCGCCCCCACCATATGTCTCCACTGAGGTAATAAGTTCGCCCAGCGAGCCGCCCATCCCCACAAGTGAGTCGGCCGATCCCGGTAATCAGCCTCCAGGAAATGACACTCCGCCACCCCAAAGCGGTGTAAGCCACTTTTAATAAAGGAGGCTGCCAGAAATGACCATAGCCCTTTCCACCGACCATGCAGGTCTGGAACAACTGCGCGAAATTCAAGACTATTTAGAAGAGCTGGGTTACGAGTGCCGAAACTTCGGCCCGACCAGTCTAAATCCGGATGATGATTATCCCGACTTTATATTTCCGGCGGCCCGGGCTGTAGCCTCCGGCGAGTGCCAAATGGGTATAATCATGGGCGCGAGCGGCCAGGGGGAAGCAATGGCGGCGAACCGTATTAACGGTGTCCGGTGCGCTGTCTTTTACGGCCCAGCTGTGCCTAAAGGCGTAGTTGATATTAGCGGTAGGACCAGTAGTGATCCATATGAGATCATCCGGCTGAGCCGCCAGCACAATGATGCCAATATGCTAAGTATTGCCGCGCGTTTCGTCTCCCTAATAGACATGAAGCAAGTCGTGAAGCTGTGGCTGGAAACGGACTACAGCCACGAAGACCGCCATAAGCGGCGGATAGAGAAACTGGATAAAGAGTGATGAAACAAGAGACAAGAAACGCTAAGTATGAAGTATCCCCGATTCCTAACTCCTGTTTCCTAATTCCTGCGACCGAAGAGAGCTCGTGATGCCTGAAATCTGCCCAACAGTTTTAGCTGCTGACGAGGATAATTACCGCATCCAAATGGAGCGCATAGCCGGCTTGGGCCACCGCGTTCAGATCGATCTGACGGATTCCGTTTTTGCGCCAAGCAAAACCGTGGACCCCGGGCAGGCTTGGTGGCCAATCGGCTTCAGGGCCGACATACACCTGATGTATAAGAA
>JAQGHE010000006.1 GCA_028288985.1 Candidatus Saccharimonadota bacterium | reverse complement strand
AGCTACTGGGTCGGCCAAAGAGTGCCGAACCTTGATGCTTATATAAAATACCTGGTGCTTTTGGCGTTTTTGCTGACATTTGGCAGCGTCGTTTTTGAACTTCTAAAGAACGGAAGAAAACGCCGCGAGATTTTTAGCGCCCTAAGAGAAGAGTTTAGGATAGTCTTTAAGCGACGCTAGGTGCGTCGAATTCGTACGGGTTCAAATGCATTGACAGTTTTATAACATTTTCTTTAAGAACTGGCCAGTGTAGCTGTTTTTATTTTTGGCCACCTGCTCCGGTGTTCCAGTTGCCACTATTTGGCCGCCGGCCTCGCCGCCTTCCGGACCCATATCGATCAGGTGGTCGGCTGATTTTATGACGTCCAGGTTGTGTTCTATCACCACCATGCTGTTGCCGGTATCGACAAGGGCGTGTAGGACGTGCAGCAATTTTTCAACGTCAGCCATATGCAGGCCGGTTGTCGGCTCATCCAGAATGTAAAGAGTCCGGCCGGTAGGACGGCGGGATAGTTCGCTGGCCAGCTTAATGCGCTGGGCTTCACCGCCGGACAAGGTAGTAGCCGGCTGGCCAAGAGTAATATAACCAAGTCCCACTTCTACCAAGGTTTGCAGCTTCCTGGCTATGCCTGGGATGTTCTCAAAAAACTCCAGCCCTTGCTCGCAGGTCATAGCTAAAACATCAGCGATAGTTTTGCCCTTGTAATGGATTTCCAGAGCCTCACGGTTATAGCGCTGGCCGTGGCAGACTTCGCAGGTTACATAAACATCCGGCAAAAAATGCATCTCGATTTTAATCACGCCGTCACCGGCACAATTCTCGCAGCGGCCGCCCTTGACGTTAAAGCTAAAGCGGCCAGGGCTATAACCGCGCAGCTTGGCTTCCGGCATCTGGGCGAACAGCTCGCGGATTGGCGTAAATACTCCGGTGTAAGTTGCCGGATTGCTCCTGGGGGTGCGGCCAATCGGCGATTGATCGATAACGATGGCCTTGTCCAACTCTTTAATCCCTGTAATCTCATCGTGGCGGCCGGGAACGGTTTGGGCCCGCATTAAACGGGCGCTGAGTTCTTTGGCCAGAATGTCGTTTATCAGGCTGGATTTGCCGGAGCCGGAAACTCCGCTGACAACCACTAATTGTCCCAGGGGAATTTCAACGTCGAGGTTTTTCAGGTTATTTTCCCGGGCGCCGCGGATCACCAATTTCTTTCCATTACCCGGTCGGCGCTTTTTGGGCGTTGGTATAATCTTTTTTCCGCTTAAGAACTCTGCGGTTACGCTATTTTTAGCCTTGGCTACCTCTGCCGGAGTGCCGATAGCTACGACTTCGCCGCCGTGGATGCCGGCACCTGGGCCAATGTCCACTAAAAAGTCGGCCCGGCGGATGGTTTCCTCATCGTGCTCGACTACTACTACGGAGTTGCCTAGGTCACGCAAACGCTCCAGCGTCAGCATCAGGCGCTCGTTATCACGCTGGTGAAGACCGATACTTGGTTCATCCAGTACGTAGAGCACTCCTTGCAGACCGGAACCGATCTGAGTAGCCAGCCGGATGCGCTGGGCCTCGCCGCCCGATAGACTGACGGCACTGCGAAGCAGAGTCAGATAATTCAAACCGACATCCTGCAAAAACTGCAGGCGGGCATTTATTTCTTTTAGGATCTGATGAGCGATGGACGTCTGCTGGTCATTCAGTTTGACCGTTTTGAAAAATTCCAAGGCATCGTCGATGCTCAGTTCGCAAAGATCCATAATAGAGCGGCCGGCAACGGTCACGGCCAGCACTTCCGGCTTGAGGCGACGGCCCTGGCAAGCGTGGCAGGGACGCTCCTGCATATATTTCTCAATGTCGCGGCGGATAAAGTCGCTTTCCGTATCTTTGTGGCGGCGCTCCAAGTTAGGAATTACGCCTTCGTAAGTCGTTTCGAAGCTGCGGCCTGGACCAAGTTTTACGCGGTAAGTCTCGGCCCCGGTACCGTACATAACTATTTCCAGCTGCTTCTGGGTCAATTCTCCGGTAGGAACGTGCAGCGAAAATTTGTAGCGATCCGCCACAGCTTGTAATTTTTTCATATACCAAGCATCCACGGTTACGCGGTTAAACGGACGGATAGCCCCTTCGGCAATCGTCAGCCGTCCGTTAGGTATAACCAGTTCCGGGTCAACTTCCAGCCTTGAGCCAAGGCCGGTGCACACCGGGCAGGCGCCGTGCGGGCTGTTGAAGCTGAATGTCCGTGGTTCCAGCTCCGGAATGGCCACATCCGGGTGATCCACGCAGGCATACTTCAGGCTGAAAAGCGTGTCCGTCTTTTTATCGGCGTCGTTAACAATCATCAAGCCTTCGGATATATCAAAAGCTTGTTCGATGCTTTGGGCCAGCCGGCTGCGGCTGTCCTCGTCGTTGACCAGACGGTCGACCACGATCTCGATATTGTGTTTGTAGTTTTTATCAAGCTCAGGGAATTCATCCAAGGCATAAACCACACCGTCCACCCGCGCCCGGGCGTATCCGGCCCGGAGATATTGCTCCGGAATGTGCTCAAAAGCGCCTTTTTTGTCGATGACAATCGGCGCTAGAATCATGAGTCTTGCGCCTTTATAGTTTTTGGCAATCTGCTCGATAACGGCGCCGGAAGTCTGGCGGGTTACCGGTTTGCCGCAAATCGGACAATGCGGTATACCGGTTCTGGCGAACAATAGGCGCAGGTAATCATAAATTTCAGTGACGGTAGCAACCGTACTTCTGGGGTTGCGGCTAGTAGATTTCTGGTCGATGCTTATGGCCGGAGAAAGTCCGTCAATCTGGTCGACGTCCGGCTTTTCCATCAGGCCCAGGAACTGCCTGGCGTAGGCGCTTAAAGATTCCACATAACGTCGCTGGCCTTCGGCGTAAATCGTATCAAAAGCCAACGAAGATTTACCGGAACCCGAAAGTCCGGTTATCACAACCAGCTGGCCGCGAGGGATGTCCAGACTGATGTCCTTGAGGTTGTGTTCCCGCGCCCCTTTTATAGATATAAAGTCACTCATTTAAGCTGAATGATTATACCTGAAAGTCAAGACTTTTTCCAGTCCCCGGCTGCCAGTAAACGCAAGCATTTCCAAGGAGTTGTATATACTTGACTTTTTAGCAATTACGTGATAAAATGCCTTTCAAAGCCAACAGGAGTCAGCTAAGGAGGTCGGCATGCTGGACTTTTTACTTATATTGGGCCGGATTCCCGGCACTGATTTCTTCCTCACCTTCAATGAGGTAGTGCTGATATTTCTGATCTGGGCAAGCTGGTATGAGTTTAAACTCCACGAAAAGGCTATCCGCCGTTTTATACGCTTCGCTTGGCACCGTATCGGCGTCAATTATCACAGGCGCAAGCGGATACTGAAGACCTTTATCAAATTGAAGCGATACCGCCTGGCAGTTTTTGAACGCAGGATTAAGCGCCAAATAAAAAGCTATATCCGCCGCCGCAAGCTGGCAGTAATCTTAAAAATCCTCCGCCTGAAACGCCGCATCAAACTGGCTATCCTGCGCAAAAAACGATCCATGGTAAATGCGGTAAGCCGCCGCATTCGACGCACAAAGCGCGCTATCCGGATGGCAATCAAGCGAACTTACCGCGCCACCGTCATCGCCGCTTACCTGGCATACCGCCGGGCTAAGCGCCGAACTTTGTTAAAAATCCGCCGGGCTAAACGGGCCATAATTTTTGCCGCCGTCGTATTGCCGCGTCGAAAGATCCGCCGGATGAAGGTGATCATTCGCCGCACCAGGCGACACATACTGGGCGACATCTACCGAAGTTATCGCCGGTTGTATCGGAAGACCCAGCGCAAAATTAATAAGTTTGAAAAAACATTTAAAGAAAGTCGTCTGCGGAGCGTATATGCTGGAGTTTCTCTTAGTACTAGGCCAAATTCCCGGCACTAATTTTCAGGTTACCTTCGCCGAAGTAGCCCTGGCCGTCTATGCCCTGCTGTACGGCTTTTTGGCTATCGGCACTTGGCGCCGGCGCAAAGCTTTTGCCCGCATGAACAAGCAGTACTTCAAATTATGTTTTCTGGGGCTTAGAGTTCGATGGCAGCTGAGACGTTTGGGCTATTACTCTACCGGCGT
Organism: Candidatus Saccharimonadota bacterium; assembly: GCA_028288985.1. Taxonomy (GTDB): domain Bacteria; phylum Patescibacteriota; class Saccharimonadia; order Saccharimonadales; family UBA10212; genus JAQGHE01. The sequence goes on along the minus strand of JAQGHE010000006.1, from coordinate 14,973 downwards.
AATTGATTCGCCGTAAAGCCGCAGTTCTTCAAGTACATACTTTTCAGCATCAGAGATGCCAGGACGGGCGGCTAACTCGTTCAAACGGGCAAAATATTTAGCTACCGGGCTGTTCTCTCCCCCCGCCAGCAACTTCTGGTACTTGAAGCCCTCCCACCAGCCGACTTCCTCTTCGTTTAGGCTTTTCGGGTAATTGCGGGCCTTATATAACGGCAGCAGTGCGGAAAGCCGCTCGTCGGCAAAATCCAGCTGCAAGTCTGCCAGAACATCAACACTAGCTGCCCTTACAGCACTCATCTTAGTTTTGTCAGAGTCATTAACAAAGCCGTCGTACAGCTGTTCGTCCACTTTGTGCGGATCAACCACCATGCTTGGCTGGACTTGGCGTTTACTATTCATAATTTCTACAGCGCGCACCAATTTATCGCCAAAATCTTCCGGCAGTTTTTTTAAGTTGGATTTTATCTTTTCCGCCTGCAGCTGCAGCCGCTCGGCCGCATCACTATCCGGAGCGTCAAGGACCCGAAGCGACGCTACAGCCGGACACTTGTTGTAGATGAGCACCTTGACCGGGAAGTAAGGTACATCTTTGCCGTACGCACTCCATTTTTCGGCTAGCTCTTCCGGGCTCAGATTTATAAACTCCGTAGGGTCGACCCGCAGATCATAAACGATGGCCGCCTGGCGCTCCGGGTGATCAGCCACTTTTACGGCTGCCGTGGTGTGGGTATATTCGCTAGGATAACGGCCGCTGGTATAGATAAAGGGTTCGCCGCTGCCCACCAAAGCTGAAACTTTGGTTTTGCCTCTGGCATTTAACAGATACTCGAAAAGTTTTGGCTGTTTATCTTTAATCAATCTGGCGACATCAATCGCCGCTGTAACATCGGATAGGGCATCGTGGGCGTTGACATGCTCTAATTTGTTGACGGCGCTTAGCAATTCCAGCCGGTTACTAGGCTTGCCGTCCGGCGCAAAGGGCCATTCGATCCCCTCGGGTCGCAGCGCCCTGGTCATGCGCACCATATCCAGCAAATCCCAGCGCGAGCAGTTATTTTTCCACTGCCATTCATAGGCATCATAAAAATTGCGCCAAAGCATGAAGCGCATAAACTCATCGTCGAAACGCACATTGTTAAAGCCCACCATGATAGTGTCGGGCGTTATGATCTTTTCAAAGAAATGCTTCAAGAACTCGGCCTCGGTTATGCCATCCGCCAGAGTCTGCTGGGGGGTAATGCCTGTAACTAAAATGGCATATGGGTCCGGCAGGACTTCCGGCGTCAGTTTAATCAGAACGTTATCGGGCTCGCCGATGGGGTTTAAATCCATATCAGTCCGCTGCCCGGCGAACTGCATCACCCTGTCTCGCCGGGGGCTGATGCCACTGGTTTCCAAATCATAAAAATAGAAGCTGTTTTTCACGGTATTTGTAGTTTATCAAGTAACGGTCATATTTTGATTTTTACAGGTATAATAAAGCTAATGTTTGGAAGGTGGTGTCCGACCTTATGATGTCGCAAATCTATGACGCTATAGAAAAGGCTATTGCCGGGGGAGTCCCACCTCAATACGTCACCTCTACTTTGATCCGCCAGGGCTGGCCGGCCAATCTGGTAAACGAAGCCATGAACGCCTGGCTTATTTCTCACGGCCGGCTGCATAAAAAAACCGACTTTAAGCAATGGCTCACTAAGTACAAACGAAAGGCCTTCGGGTCCACAGTTGTCCTTGTTATTTTAAGCGTGCTGAGTTCTTCCATACTGCTGCTTCAGCCTTGGCCCACTAAAATTTTAGTCGATTCCGGCTTCGGCAGCATTCAGGCCCCGGGACCGCTGGCGCCCTACACTCATAAACCGGCACTGATCCTAATAACGTCACTACTGACAATCGCCGTCTTTCTTGTAGGGATTATTTTCGGAACCCTGCGCGATTATTTTCTGCTGCGCCTCGGTTTTAAGCTCAATAGCCAGATAAAGGAGGAATCTTTCCGCCACATCCTGCATTTACCGCTCTACCATCAGGAGAGGCTGGCTAAAGGCGATTACATCTACCGCCAAAACGTCCTCACCAACAGTCTTTCAGACCTTGTGCTAAATACGACCTCGTCAATTATCCAATCAGTAATTATGATTGCGGGAGTCTTGGTAATTATGCTGACATTTAACGTCAAGTTAACCCTTATATCGGTTGTCCTCGTACCTTTTTTGTTCCTGCTTATTAAGGTTTTTGGCCCGCGGCTGGGCGGCATATCAAGATTGATGGCCCAAAATGCCAGCCTTACTTCCGCCACCATCACGGAATCAGTAGACAACGCTGAAACCCTCCAGGCCTTCACGCTGGAAGAAAAACAAATTACTAAGGCCAGAAACCTTTGGCAGCAAAATTATAAGTTCTCCCGTGACGGATTGCTGTTTGGCAGGCTGTACCGCTTCAGCAACAGCCTGCTTATCATCCTGGGTACTTCCGCCGTGATGTACCTGGGCGGTTCGGCGGCTCTGCGGGGAGAGATGACGCTGGGCCAGCTGCTGATATTCATGACCTACATGGGCTACCTGCTGGGGCCGGTGGAAGCCATCGCCACGGAAATCGCCATGCGCAACCAAAAGCTGGTTGATGTCAGCCGCGTTTATGAAGTCTTAACTGATCACGAAGGCGTGGAAAACTTGAGAAAAGAAAATCACTTCCCGGCCGGACGCGGTAGCATTGAATTTCAAAATGTAACCTATGCCTACAACGACACCGTGGTTATCAAGGGAGTTAATCTCAAGATCGAGCCCGGGCAAAAAGTTGCCATCATCGGCCCCAGTGGCGGTGGCAAAAGCACCTTACTGAAGCTGCTGCCTCTTTTTATTGAACCAACTCTTGGGCGCGTCATGGTAGATAACATCGATATCCAAACCGTCTCTCTAACCGAACTTCGCCAGAATATTGTCTGGATCAGCCAGACGCCGCAGCTGTTTAACGAAACTATTCTCGAGAATCTTCAGGATGGTAACGTCTATAAGCAGATAAGCGGAGAGGAGATTGATAACGCCATCACGGCCGCTAATGTCAAAGAATTTACCGGCCGTTTGCCGATTGGCTTGAACTCTCCGGCCGGCGAAGGCGGCAATTCATTGTCCGGCGGCCAAAAGCAGCGGATCGCCATCGCCCGCGGCCTGCTTAAAAATGCGCCGATAGTCTGCATGGACGAGCCCACGGCCGCTCTGGACAGTAAAAGCGAGATCGCTATCCGCGACTCAATCTCTAAGTTAATCCAAGGTAAAACCGTGCTGATGGTCACCCACCGAAAAGCCTTGCTAAGCCTGATGGACGTTATTTATGTTATGGATGGAGGCCAACTTCACCCCGTGGAACAGTTCGGCGGCCTGGACGCATACATGGAGAAGATCTCGGAAGGCGAAGAAAGCACCCGAGCAACTGAGGCGGTCCAAGCTCACGAGGAGCAGGTCCAGCAGCTAGTCGGACAATTGCAGCAGCAGAACCAGCAGCTTCAGGAAAGGTTAAGTGCCAGCAGCGCTGCCAACCAAGCCAAGTCGAATCAAAACGACGGCACGGTCTATATCAGTATCAACCATTAATTATTCTAGGTGAAAACCGTGGTGAGGCGTTGGCGGTGGAACGGCGGCGGTGGGGTTAAAATTGGCTATTCCGCCAGTAGCGGCCGCGGAGTGTGCGTCAACCGGTGGCAGTGTCACGCGATTGTCCATATAGCGGCTAACAGCATCGGAAGTATCATGAACCGGTATTGCAATTGGTTCATTCGCTTTAGCCTCAGCCGTGTTGAATTTTTGGGTAGCTGTCTGCATCGCATCGTTTTGAATTATTTGAGCTGGCGCTTGGGCCGCCATATCTTGGGATTTGATCTCAGAAACTTGAGCCCGCTGCACCGCTTGATCCATTTGGGCCTGCTGGGATGTAGCAGGTGTCAGCGCTTCATTGACTTTATTGGCAATATTCTCTTGATGTTGAGTCGCAGCAGAAACCTGAGCCATAGTAGACGCTTCCGTACGTGTTGGTACTACCGGGGGACTCAAAGGCGTGTACTGCAGCCCCTCGGAAGCAACAGGAGCGTTAGCTAGCGTCGGCTGGGTAGTAGGCATTAGGTCCTGGTCTTTAATTTTTGCTAAATCTTCATGTTGAGTTTCCATATATCGCTCTACCGCATCTGGCGCAGGTACATCATTAGAAACAGTTTCAGGATATAGGGGAGTATAGGGCAGAGGTTGAGGAACTTCAGGCACAAGCGCTCCTGGAGTTCCGATAAAACCGGTCGGTACATTAATGTCTACTCCATTAATAGGTCCGCCATGTCCCGCATCTGCTATCGGATTTAAGGGGTGGTGGGGTTCGCCGGGTGAATACTGCACAGGGCTTACTATCTGTATAGCCTGGCCTGACGCATGCTCAGATGTAGTGAGTGCCGTTATGTCTGCCGTAAGTTTTTGAGCTTCAGAGGCTGTCAGGTGAGGCATTCCACCAGAAACGTTAGCCTGAACAGCAGGCTGGCTGCTAGCGTTAGTGCTAGTTAACACCGCAGGTTGAATCATTGGCTGGTAAACGTCTGTGGTTTTATCTTTTTTACGGCCCAATAGAGAGGCCAATTTGCTACGCTTACTGCCCCCATCACTCGCTATCTGCACAGCCGGTGCGGCTGGGCTGCCTGGCACACCAGCCGGGGAGGCCTGCCAGCCTGCTATATGTGCGGCTACCGTCGGGCCGCCAATACCTTTAGTAACTACCGCGCCACCTGTTTTGAAGTTAAAATCTAGCGTCCAGGTTTCCTGGCCGTTCTGCTTGTTATACACCATAACATCTCCGCTTGTTTTCTGGAGCTGCCAACCATTATTGAGATCGATTTCCATTTCCTGCCTTTTTGTTGCAAAGAGCTTATGGTAGTAACTATAAACCTGCGGCCTCTTAAGTCAATAGTTTTATCAGTAGTCGATGCTGCCGATTGGCGGCTTGCCGATTATAATTTTTTGTTCAGGGTTAATGCCTTGGCGGCCCAGCTGGTTCATGATGCCCATTTTGCGCATAATGTCGCGCAGGCGCTGCTCTGCGTGATAATCACCAAAATGGGTGCGCTGGGCAAATTTCTCGATTTTTCGGCCGGTCACGATAAATTTTTCGTCTATTTTCTCGATGGTCCAGGCATCGCCGTCCTCGCGCAGACCGATTACGGGCAGTCCCTTGCCAGCCGCTTTCTTTTCTTCTTTAGCCCGGGCCTTATCAACCTGAGCTTTAAGTTCACGCATAGCCTCGGTTACCCCTTCTCCGCTGCTGCTTGATATTGCCATTACCGTAGTATTTTTCGGAACGATTTTTTGGAGTTTTTTTAACTTTTGGCTCAGGTCCTTCTTATCTACGCCCTCAATCTTAGTCAATGCTACTATCTGAGGTTTTTTGCTTAGATCAACCCTGTATTCTTTAAGTTCGGTCATGATGGTCTGATAGGCAGCCTCAACGTCGTCATTATAAGTGTCGATCAGGTGCAGCAATACCGGTGTACGCTCGGCATGGCGGAGAAATTCATCGCCCAGGCCTTTGCCCTTGCTGGCACCTTCAATCAGACCGGGGATGTCGGCCAGCAGCAGGCTGGTTTTTCCGTCCACATCCACCACGCCCAGGTTGGGGTGAAGAGTGGTAAAAGGGTAGTTGGCAATCTCCGGCTTGGCGTTGCTGACAACCGACAAAAAGGTGGATTTACCGGCGTTCGGCAAGCCGACAATTCCTACATCGGCAATCATTTTAAGTTCAAACTGAACTTCTACTTGATCACCCCGTTCACCCTTTTCGGCTACGCGCGGAGTCTGCCGGGTAGAACTGATAAAGTGGGCGTTGCCAAAGCCGCCCTTGCCGCCTCTGGCGATAATGGCCCGCTGCCCGTCACTGATAAGATCTGCCAGCACCTCGCCCTCTTCGTTGGTGACTACGGTACCAACTGGTACCGGCACCTCCAGATCAGGCGCGGTCTTACCATGCTTTTTGGTCTTAAATCCCGGATTGCCACTGGGAGCCTTCAAGGATTTTTGATAGCGAAAAGAAGCCAGCGTATCCTGATTGCGGCTGGCAACCAACACAATGTCGCCGCCGTCGCCGCCGTCGCCGCCGTCCGGGCCGCCCCTGTCCACGAATTTCTCGTGTCGAAAGCTAACCTTACCGTCGCCTCCATCACCAGCCTGAAGCTTAATTCTTACACTATCAACAAACATATAATCCCAGTATAAAATAAAAACGCACAAAATGCTATTGACATTATATCAATATTACCGTGTAACTATATATTCTAAGTAATCTAGTGGATATAGTTATACTTTGATGCTTCTTCAGGACTCATTATTCTTTCAGACCTGACATTCCACCTGACAACATTCATCTCAGAAATCCTTACGCTGCCATCCGGCAATACTTCCTCAACGTAAGCTACGTGGCCGGGCCGATAGTAAGAGCCGGTAACGACCGCCGCGCCCGCAGCCGGATTGTGATCAACCGGCAAGCCGGCGGCAATAGAGTAATCATCCCACGTCCAAGCATCGCCGAGATTAGCCGGTAGAGGTCGACCTATTTGTATTCGCTTGTTAGCCACATACCAAGTGCAATACCCATAGTCATAGCCGTTGCTGCCATAGCTGGCAAAAAAGTTAGAAAAATAGGAAGCATACACCACTACCGGTGTGATTTGGCCGTTAGGGATGATAATTTGCTCTCCCTGCTTCAAGCCGGTAATCTCGGCGTCGTTATAACTGATTATCTGGCCCGAGTCGGCCTGGAAGCGAGTGGCCAAGGAAGCAGGAGTATCACCCGCCTTAACCGTATAAACTACGCCATTAACAGGCGGGATTGCTAGTTTTACCCCAGCCGTTAAAGTATTGCCGGTTATGTTGTTAGACCATTTGACACTATTTACACTAATCCCAAACTTATCAGCCACGCTGGTAACGGTATCTCCCGCCACAGCCACATACGACTTGATTCCCTGTTTGGATTTTTGCGTTGTGGCGACTATCTGCGGCTTGGCTACGGCTACGGCGTCATTTGGTACGACACGCAGCGTAATACTGTCTGAATCGGCCTGATTACGGACAGCGTTGAGCTCCGGCAGGCGGGCGGCCTGGGCGGCAGTTAGGGCTATCTGGGCTGAAGATAGTTGATCCAGGGGATTAGCCACCGAACTGGCCGTTCCAGTCGCACTGTTAAAGGTGCTGGAGCGGACTGTTTGGCTGGCCGAGCGGTTAGCTAAAATAAAAACGCTGACAACTAGAAGCAGTAAGGCATTGCCGAGGACGATTGACCAGCGGGTATAACGCCGCTTGGTGCGCTTATCCAGGCCGGAAAACCAATCATTAGCCCTGGCGGTATTTAAGGATGCACCTTTAATTGAGCTGCTAAGTTGAGTGATGGATTTATTAATAATCTTCTCCTGGGAGCGACTCCTTAAGAACCGTTCCGAAAAAAGGGTTGATGATGTCTGTGAAATTTACCGCTTTTCTGCACCTATTATACCAAATGGCTTTATCACGCAAACCCCTTCTTATCTGTTGTTAATGACAGGCGGCAGAACAGAATTGGGCAATAGCCTGCTCATGCTCCGCCGCCGTGCGCGAAAAGTGGATCTTCTTATCATCTCCGGCTACGAAGAATAAATAATTGGTGTTTGAGGGGCTAACTACCGACTTTAAGGCACTGCTTGTAAAGTTGCCGATAGGGCCGGGCGGCAAGCCGGTATGGATTCGGGTGTTATAGGGTGATTCAATATCAACGCTATTTTTCTGACCGGCTAGCGACGAAGCGTAAAAAGCCGTTACATCTGAGCCAAGCGCCATGTTTTGGTTAAGTCTGCTTAAGAAAACCTGCGCAACCGTAGGCTGGTAAGCGGGGTCATCGCTCTCGGCCGCTACGATCGATGCCAGAGTAACTCCTTGGTAGACGCTTAGCCCCTGCTTGGCGAAGCCCGATGTTATATCTACTGTCAGGTACTTATTCATCTCGTCAAGCGACTCGCGGACGATGGTGCCCGCTGGAGTGTCAGACTGCTTCTGGAACGAATCAGGGTACAGATAACCTTCCAGTGACGCACCCTTAGGAAGGCTGGTTAGGGCCGGGTGGCCGGCATAGTTTGCCGGGTTAAAAGCGTCATTTATCTCGGCATCCGTATAGCCGGATTTTTTAAAGGCCTGCTTAATCTCGCTTAGGCGTTTACCCGGCAAGATAGTTATCAGGTTTTTAGCCACATCGCCCACCACCATCTTCCTGACAATCTCGGCAGTGCTCATTGAAGGATTGATAACATAAGTACCGGCCTGCAGTTTGTTATTAAATTCGTTGCTTCGCACGTAAGTTTCAAAGGCTTTGCTGCTGCGGATCAAGCCGTCCTTTTGCAGATTTACCCCCATATCGTGCACACTGGTGCCGGTTTTAACCGTAAAATAACTGGTTGCGAGAGATGATGAAACCGGACGCAGACTGTTATGGTACCAGGTGCGTAGTCCCCAAACCCCTCCCACAATAATTAACAGAGCAACTAATAATGTCAGGCTGGTTGATTTGATAAACCGTACTTTTCTCATGCTTCCTCTGATTCTTCGCCGGCGTCCAAAAAGTCTTGCAGTATTATACTAGCCGCCAGCGAATCCACTTCTGTAATATTTTTCCCCATTTGCTCGGCGGCTATTTTGGTGGTGAGGGCCTCGTCCTGCCAATAGAAAGGAATTTCCGGCAGCAAGGGTCTGGCGTTCTGCAGCCACTGCCGAACCCAGGCGGTTTGGGCAGTATCATCGCCGTTTAAATTGCGCGGCAACCCTACGATTACAGCTTCTACTCCCGGGTCTTCGATTATTTTCTTAAGTTCCGGTACAACTTCACCGGTGGGTACTACCTTGAGAGGCTCGGCCAGTCTTGCGACGGAGGAAGCCCTGGCAATACCGGTACGGATCTCGCCCACATCAAGACCGATATATGTCCGAACCTGCACGGCCCTAACCCTTAACCTGCTCTAGCTTTACGATTATTTTGTTTTGGTGTTTGGGGGCTTTGGATACCCAGAAAGGACTCATTTTTATGTTAACGTTTTTTACACCTGGCCAGCCGGAAATTGCCGCTTGGATGTCACCGCTTTTTTGTCCTGCGGCCAACTTTTTGACCTGCGCAACATCGATAATCGGTATAGCAGTAGTATCTTCCGTCACTGTTAGCGTGGCGGCCGCCGGAGCGGTCTGGTTTTGGATGGAAACGTTGGCCCCGGTCAGCACATCATCATTGCTGAGCTTTTGCTTTTTGCTGTCAATCTGCTGGCTTAGCGTATCGCTGATTGCTTTGCGCAGATCGGCTTTGGGCACCACAAGGACATTGTAGGTAATGTTAATCGTTACGTTGACTGTTGAGGCCGCCTGGCCGAGACTTGGAGTCGAGGTTACTTCCGGGTCATTGAGCTTGAGTGTAGAGGCAAGCACATAAAACCCTTGGTCCGATAACTGCTTCTCGAATTGTTTTGTGAAGTCATCTGTGCTCGCACTGGTTACTTTTTGGCGAGCGCTATCTAAGTCGGCCTGGCTGACAACCGTAGCATTGTTATCTGTACCGCCTGTCATTTTAGAGCCGTTTCCCGTAATAGTTGAGTACCCTGCCACACTATAGGTGGTGGAATCCTGGTTATATTTAGCCCCTCCAATTTGGGCTTTCACATCTACGCTGCTGCTTTTTACATCGTTCTTGCAGGTGCTGCCAGTGAAGTGGCTAGGCGAAACCGTAACAGACTGTTGAGTTATATATGTCAAGCCATTGGCACTAACTCCCGTACCGGCCGGAACAACCCGATCTGTGCCTGAGAGTGTATCAGCGGAATTACAGTTATAAAATGACATTGTTCCTGTAGCTCTATCTCCGTTATTTTGCTGGCCAGTGGCATTTACGGTCTGGTTGGATGTTTGCTTGGTAGCTTTAAGGCTGGCCGGAATTTGGTTGGCCGATTCGTTTAAGGATGTAAATTTATCCGAGGTGTTAAGTGTAAAATTGGCAGAGACCGGAATGCTGGATGTCTGGACAGTCACGGTGGCCTTAGGCAGTACGAAGATAGCTAGAATTATAAAGACTATTATTCCGACAACTGCCACTACGCCGGCAATCATCATCAGACGGAAACGCTCAAAGTTGGGTACTTTGATCTTTTTTATCTTTTGGCCTTTGGCTTGGGGAGCAGCGGAAGATTTCGGAGTTTTTGGCTTTGGCAGCTCCTCTTCTTCCTTATCATCTAACGTAATAACCTCATCCGCGGCGTGCACTGCCGCAAGCTCTCCTATAGAGCGATGATAATCAAGCGTAGCGGTTTTATCGTCCACTTCATCCTCGTCTGCGCCCTCCGGCACCGGCGGCTGCGGCGTGAGGGCGGCGGGGGCTTCAGGACCCACCGGTACGGCCGGCTTGCTCTGGAGGTTTTTGGCCACATGGATACCGGCCGCTCCCGCCAGCGGCAGCAGGGCAGACTCAGCCGTAATCAAAACTACGTTTTTGCCAGCCTTTTCAGCGCTGCGGCGCAGTAAGCGCATATTAACGATGCTTTGCAGGGCACTGGCCCGTTTAGGCAGCACTAGGGCGGCCACTTTTTCTTTAGCGCCTACAACTTTATCGATAATAGTCGTTATATCGTCGTCAACATCAACGTAAATCGTGTCTTTGCCGGCTTTTGGAGCTGCTTTTGAATTGGCTTTTTCGGCGCTCATCCCTTTAGAGTCCCTGCTTGTTTAACTTTCATATTCGCAGCACCTTGTTCAATCGTTGTTTAAGGCCATTATCCGCTGAAGCACTGCCGGAATTCAATGTATCCATGCCCACTCTAAGCAGTCCCATGGCAGTGACATAGGTGTGATCCGTGATATCGCCAGTGGAATCGGTTATGCCGACGATCTCGTCGGGCTTGATGTATTGGACTGACGGCTTTTTGGTAAACGGCAGGTCTTTATACCAGTCGCCTTCTTCCAATTTGTCTATCAGCATCTGAAGCGATGATCCGCCGCCGCATAACAGCAACCGGTGGGGTAAATGGTCCAGTTTATCAAATTCCGCCAGCGCCAGTTCTACGCCGTTTATCCAGACATCCAGCGTTTTAGTCAGAGCTTTATCTACTTTGGCGGCATTTGCCGGCACCACCTTGCCGGAACTTAAACCTAGCTTTATAGATTCGGCTTTGGGGAAAGTTACATCCAGCTCGCGTTCCACAGCGTGGGTATAAGCCCGGCCGCCGATGCCGAACATTTTAGTGCCTTCTACCCCGCCCTCGTTAACTACGGCGATATCCGTTGTACCGCCGCCAACATCCATCAATACGGCACTGACAGAGGCGTTAGGATCATCACCCACTACAGATCGGGCTACGGCAAAGGGTTCGGCCGCGACTGCCAGAAGTTCCAGATCAAGTTCCGCGGCGGTGCGTTCCAGGGCACCGATATGGATCATTGGCGCGAAGGCCGTATACATCTCTACCACAACGTCCCGCCCCTGAAAACCGATGGGATTAGTTACTTTATAACCGTCAATGTCGATCCGTACCAGCGCGCTGTTGACCAGCCGTACATCTACGTCTTTGCCGCCAAGTTCCCAGGCCAGCTGCTGCCTGGCTTGGTTTTCGGCCCGTTCTTGGACCAGTTCGATAATACGGCTCATTTCATCAATGCTAAGTTCTTTACTGGGGTTGGGACGGGTAAAGCGGACCGTCGAGGTTGTACCCTTAACCAATTCTCCGGCGATACCGATGATCGCCGTGCGGGCACTGACGCCGGCCTGCTGTTCCGCGGCGGCTAGGGCATGATCACAGTTGGCTACCACTGCGGCGATATCGGCAATTGCGCCGGCCTGCATATCCGCAAGTTCCTGATGAGCCCGGCCAACACCTATAATTTCAACCTGATTGCCAACCACTCTGCCCACCAGGGCTTTTACAAACTCCGTACCAATATCCAGCGCTACCAGATACTCACCGGCTGGCTGGCGGTCTTTACCGTCGCTTTTGACACTCGGTAGTTTATCGCGCAGAGTATTTTTAAAGGGCTGCAATTTTTGAAGCATAATCAGGTTAAATTATAGCATAGCTTATCTGATGGAACAGTTATCGTAGACCTTACCCGCGGCTTTCAGCAAGATGCTGCGCCTGATACCGGCCATGCAGACCCCACGTGCGCCAGCTAACCTGGCGCCGTGGGCTTTTCTTTATGTAAGTATCGCCTTGATGCGGCGTACGCCGGCAGAAGATGCTTCTTCTTTAGCGATTTTGAACTTTTTGCCGCCCTCGCCTATGACTCCGGTATGTTCTACGTGCGGACCGCCGCAGATTTCGCGACTGAAAGGGTTTTTGGGATCACCTATCGTATAAACTTTTACGGTTTCCCCGTATTTATCACCGAAGGCGCCACTGGCGGATTTTAGCGCCTCTTTCGTCTTCTCTTCTTTCCAGGTGACGGGCAAATCCTGGGCTATCTTTTCGTTTACAATACCCTCGACTTCTTCCAGCTGCTCTGGGGTTATTTTTTGGTGGTGGGAAAAGTCAAAACGCAGCCGCTCAGCCGTAATATTACTGCCCCGCTGTACGATGTTGTTGCCCAAGATATTTTTTAAAGCCTGGTACATCAGGTGAGTAGCAGTGTGAAGCTTAGTAACTTCCTCTGAATGATCGGCCAAGCCGCCTTTGAAGGTACCAGCGCTGGCTGTCTGGCTGCGCTGGCGCTGTTCTGTCATAAGCTTACTAAATACCTCATCAGCATCATTCGTTAGATTAACCCCTTTTTTGAAAGCTTCTTCCTTTGTGAGTTCGACTGGAAAACCATAAGTATCGTATAGCTTGAATACCTCTTCACCTGTGAGTTCTGAAAATGTATAGGGTTTCTCTGCAAATTCTCCATTTTTATCAAATAATTTGAGCGTCTCTATGTGCCCTGGCACCACGAGCTTTTCAAAAACCTGCAGACCCTTACGGAGGGTTTGTCGGAAAATTTTTTCTTCTTTGATAAAAGCATCCAAAATTTGCTGTTCGCGCTCGGCAACTTCCGGGAAGTCGTCTCTGTAGATCCGGGTGACGGTTGGCACTACTTGCTCGCAAAGATCCTGCTCTATGCCAAGTTCAAAAGCGTAACGAATAGCCCGGCGCAGCAATCGCCGCAGTACATATCCCTGCTGCTTGTTGCTGGGTACCACGCCATCAACCGCCAGGAAAGTCCCGGCCCGCAGATGGTCGGCTATCACCCGCATGCTAGCTTGGTGCTGCTCGTAATTCTTGCCGCTTAACTCCTCAAGATGATCGATTATCGGCTTCAGCAGGCTGATTTGGAATACGTCCGAAGAATTTATAGCCGCTGCCGCGATCCGCTCCAGACCCCCGCCAAAATCTACATTCGGTTTAGGCAGTTCCTCAAAACCGCCGACAGTTTTTTTGTAAGTCATGAACACGCTGTTGCCGATTTCCAGGAAGCGGCCGCAATCGCAGTTGGGGTGGCAGTGCTTGCCGTACTTTTCGTTATGGGGCGTGCCGAAATCATAAAAAATCTCGCTATCAGGGCCGCCGGGCTCGCCCATGGCCATATTAGATGGAACACCGCCGCGGCTCCACCAGTTTTTAGTGGCGTCGTAATAAAAGATCCGGCCGCCGCGCATGCCTTTCTCGTAACCGTCGGCTTCTGAGCCGATTTCAACTTCTTCGGCATCCACACCATCCAGCTCAAACAGATCCTTCCAGATTTTGGCAGACTCCGTATCTTTGGGTACCCCGGTGTCTTCGTCGCCGATAAAACAAGTGACGTAAAGCTTCTCAGGATCAAGTTCTACGATTTTAGTCATAAAATCCCAAGCCCACGCCAGCTGCTCGTCTTTAAAGTAATCGCCCAGGCTCCAGTTGCCCAGCATTTCGAAGAAAGTAGTGTGGCGGTTGTCGCCAACCTCGTCCATATCCTCTGCCCTGAAGCAGGTCTGACTGTTTACCAGCCGGGTGCCTTCCTGATGCTCTTCGCCCAGCAAGTACGGGATTAGCGGCTGCATGCCACTGCCGGTGAATAGCGTAGTAGGGTCATCCTGAGGTACTAAACTGGCGCGCGGAATAACTTTGTGTCCCTTGGATACAAAGAACTCCAGATATTTTTTTCTGATTTCCTGTGCTGTCATTTTATCTATTGTATAGCTTCCCGCCGCCTCGTTCTATTCTTAAAGTGTTGGAAGAGGCGGCATATAACTTAATCAGTCAAATTAGATGGATTATGCGGCGCTTTGAATGCGTCCGGGCATATCGGCTCTGGAGGGGAATTCTCTGACTTTGCCAGGATGAAGTTCCTCAACGGGATCTGCCTCATGAAGAAGCTCCTCTATGGTCTTGCCCTGCTGGAAGAACGCTACGTTCCAACGCAATCCGGGAATATCTCCGGCAGCTACACGTTCACGGACGAATTTCATCATACGCGCATCAAACGATGCTTCCATATCTTCCAGCGTGATTTCATCATCTCTGAAGAAAATTGCCAGACCGAATTCATCGCCGCCTAGGCGGCTGACGCGGTCCCCTTCATCTAAACGAACGACGCTTTTAATAAGTTCTGAAAGATTTCTCAAAATGCGGTCTCCACTTTGGTGGCCTCCCGGCCCGTCATTCGCAGCCTTTAACCCCTTAAGATCCATCTGTGCAATAAGAGCACAATTGACTCGGCTGCGGCTGCGTCTCCGGTCCGGGCTGAATTTGGCCAGCTCCGCCCCAACTTCTTTCTTGAAGGCGTCAGGCAGCAGAAGCCCTGTCAATTTATCGAACTTGGCTTCTTCGGATGCAGCCAGCTCCTTTTCCGCCTCTTCCGCTCGGAATTTAAGCTGCGCTAGATGGTAAGGGTCCGTATTCTGGGCTTCAATAAAATCCTGTTCAGCTATAGGCCCCTGAAACTGTCTTTGCTCCGGCGGCACCGGAGTTGCCCAAGATGGAATTTCTTCTTCAGACATACTCACTTTATA
>JAQGHE010000038.1 GCA_028288985.1 Candidatus Saccharimonadota bacterium | reverse complement strand
TGACGGTAAGCGCTACACCATCAAACCACTTAACGGTGAAGAACTAGCGGCCAAAATAGCCCAGAAGGATTTTGAGGGCCAGATGTACGCTAAGCTGCACGAGCTGCTTGATAAGAACTACGATGCGATCAAAGCCGCCAAGCCCCACGTTACCAAGAACTCCACCGGCTATAACCTTTGGGATATATGGAACCGCGAAACCGGAGTCTTTGATCTGACCAAACTGTTCGTCGGCAGCCAGGGCACGCTGGGACTGGTCAGCGACATCAACTTCAGCCTGATAAATGACAAGCCCCACTCCGGGGTGCTGGTGGCCTTCATGAAAAAAACCGACAACCTTGGCGAGGTTATCAACGCCGTCCTGCCCCAAAAGCCGGCCAGCTTTGAATCTTTTGATAATTACACGCTGCTGCTATCCATCAAGTTCTTCTTCTACTTTAGAAAGACTTTGGGGTGGATGGGCCTGTTTAAGCTGGGTCTACAGCTGCTGCCCGACGCGCTTATCTTTTTCCGCGGCATTCCTAAACTGGTGCTGCTGATTGAATTTACCGGCGAAACCCACAATGAAGTCAAAAACAAAGTCCACGGCATGCGCGAAATCCTAAAACCCTTCAAGATGCAGGCCATGGAAGAAGATGATACCGAAGCCAAAGCCTGGAAGTTCCGCATAATGCGCCGCGAAAGCTTTAACCTGCTGCGCAAAAAAGTTAAAGATAAACACACCGCTCCTTACATCGACGATATGGTCGTCCCGCCGGAGCACCTGCCCCAATTCTTGCCGGAGCTTCGCAAAATTATTAATAAATATAAACTGTTCGCCACGATTGCCGGGCACATGGGCGACGGCAACTTCCACGTCATCCCGCTGATGAAGATTGAGGACCCTAAGGAACTCGCCAAAATCCGCCCCTCCATGAAAGAGGTCAACGAGCTGATTCTTAAATACGGCGGCAGCCTATCCGGGGAACACAACGACGGTATGATCCGAGGACCTTGGCTGGAACAGATGTACGGCAAAGAGATTGTTGATTTATTCCGCCAGACTAAGCAGATTGTCGATCCCGATAATATCTTTAATCCGCACAAGAAGACGGATGCGGATTGGGATTATACTATGGCCCACATCCGCGAGCACTTTTAGGCATGAGCTTATTGCAGATTTAAGATATACTTAAGCATAAGCATGGAGTGCTTTGCGTGAACAAAAAATACAAATTAGCCTTTTTATTTCTAATTCCGGCGGCAGTGATAACACTAGCCATTTTTTTGTCTCACGATGTCGCGGTTTTGAGCCCTCACGGCATCATCGCTGATAAACAGAAGCACCTAATGATTACCTCAACGTTGCTGATGCTGATCGTGGTCATCCCCGTATTTATTTTTACTTTTACATTCGCCTGGAGATATCGGGACGGCGGCGGCAGTACTAAATATAACCCTGACTGGGATCATCACAGCGGCCTTGAGTTTATTTGGTGGGCGGTCCCAACGGCTATCATCGCGGTGCTGGCCGTAGTCGCCTGGAAGAGCAGTAACGAGCTGGACCCTTTTAGAACCCTTAGTTCCAGCAAGCCGCCGATTGCCATACAAGTCGTGGCACTGCAGTGGAAATGGCTATTTATCTATCCGCAGCAAAATGTCGCCAGCGTTAACTACCTGCAGATTCCGGTTGATACGCCGATTAATTTTGATATAACTTCCGATGCCCCGATGAACTCGTTTTGGATTCCTAGCCTTGGTGGTCAAGTCTACGCCATGGCTGGTATGAGAACCCAGCTTCACTTGATGGCGACCGACGTGGGTGAATACGCCGGCAGCTCCGCCAACATTAGCGGCCGTGGCTTTGCCGGCATGAAATTCATTGCCAAAGCAAGCAGGCGGGCTGACTTTGATAGATGGATCGCCTCTGTCAAGTCATCATCACCCAGCCTTAGCCTAAGCGCCTATAACAAGCTGGCCGAGCCCAGCGTAAACAGTCCGGCCACCTATTATTCAAAGACTCAGCCCGGACTGTATGATGGGATAATGATGAAATACATGGCGCCAAGTGCCGCTGGGCATCAGTACGTCATGAATATGGGGAGCCAATGAGCCTGCTGGGCAGATTAACGCTAGACTCATTTTCCCACGGCGCCGTAGTGCTGGTCGGGCAGCTTATGATTGTATTGTCGGTAATAGCCGTAGCGCTGCTGCTCACCTATCTGAAGCGCTGGAAGTGGCTGTGGCGCGAGTGGCTGACATCTCTTGATCATAAAAAAATCGGCATTATGTATCTGGCAGTCGCCGGCTTGATGCTGCTGCGAGGTGCGGCGGACGCGGCGATGATGCGCGGCCAGCAGGCGCTGTCCTCTGGGGCTCACCACGGCTTTCTATCCTCTGATCACTTTCAGCAGATTTTCTCCGCCCACGGTACCATTATGATTTTCTTTGTGGGCATGGGCTTTATGTTCGGGCTGATTAATCTGATAATGCCTCTGCAGATCGGCGCCCGCGACGTGGCCTTTCCTTTCCTGAACTCCATCAGTTTTTGGCTGTTTGCCTCGGGGATGGCTTTAATCAACCTGTCATTGCTGGTTGGTGATTTTTCGGCGGCTGGCTGGCTGGCTTACCCGCCGCTCTCAGAATTGGCTTACAGCCCCGGTACAGGCGTTGATTATTGGATATGGAGTCTGCAGATAGCCGGAATTGGCAGTTTACTGTCCGGCATTAATTTTTTGGTGACGATTCTGCGGATGCGCCGCCCGGGCATGACCCTGATGAAAATGCCAATATTCGTCCACAGCGTTTTGTGCAGCATGGTACTTATAATTTTTGCCTTCCCTATCTTGACTGTTACTTTGACCTTGTTGGCCCTGGACCGCACGCTGGGCATGCATTTCTTTACCAGTACTTTCGGCGGCAACCCCATGATGTACGTCAACCTTATCTGGGCCTGGGGGCATCCGGAGGTTTATATTCTTATACTACCGGCCTTCGGCATATTTTCAGAGGTGGTCTCAACCTTCTCTCAAAAGCGCCTGTTCGGTTACAGATCTATGGTAGCGGCCTTGGCGGCCATTGCTTTTCTATCATTTATCGTTTGGCTGCACCACTTCTTTACCATGGGTTCCGGCGCCAATGTTAATGCATTCTTTGGGGTGATGACGATGGTCATTGCCGTGCCTACAGGCGTTAAGATATATAACTGGCTGTTTACCATGTACCGCGGCCGAATCCGCTTTACCACACCGATGCTTTGGTTCCTGGGCTTCGTAGTTACCTTCACTATCGGCGGAATGGCCGGTGTTTTAATGGCCGTGCCGCCAGCCGATTTTCAGCTGCACAACAGCCTATTCCTGGTGGCGCATTTCCATACGATGGTTATCGGCGGCGTGCTGTTTGGCTACTTTGCCGGCTTTACTTACTGGTTTCCTAAGATCTTCGGCTTCCGCCTGAACGAGCGGCTGGGGCGCTACGCCTTCTGGTGCTGGTTTACCGGCTTTCTGCTGGCCTTCGTGCCGCTTTATATCCTTGGGCTGATGGGCGCCACCCGCCGGCTGGATCATTATGATGCGTCCATGGGCTGGCAAAGCCTATTTATCGTCGCTGCCGTTGGCGTAGCCACTATCGGTATGGGCGTAGGCTTCCAGCTGCTTCAGATTTTTGTAAGCATCAGGCAGCGCCACGCACACGGGGATGTGACGGGCGATCCATGGAATGGTAGAACTCTAGAATGGGCCACCAGCTCCCCCGCCCCCGCTTATAATTTCGCGCTAACTCCTAAAGTTGCCGAGCGTGATGCCTTTTGGGCTATGAAGCAATCCGGGACGGAACAAAAACCGCATTATGAGGACATTCATATGCCAAAAAACACCGGTATGGGTATAGTCATAGCCGGTTTCTGCTTCTTATTCGGTTTTGGTATGATCTGGCACATGTTCTGGCTTGTGCCGCTTGGTCTTATCGGCGCTATAGGCAGCATAATTATCCGCTCTACCAACGACGAAACCGAGTACACCATACCGGCGGCCGAAGTAGAAAAAGCCGACGCTCTCAGAATGAAGTTGGCCAAAGCGACTGAAGCAGCCACCGATTTACCAGCCGTTAACCCGGAACCGAAAGTTGAGTGGGGTGTAACTGGATGAACCACGCGGCCAAACTAGAGCAAGACAGCTCAAAGACTATCTTCGGCTTTTGGGTTTATCTGATGACGGACTGCGTTCTGTTCGCTACCCTGTTCGCGACCTTTGCTGTTCTGCGTAACAATACGTTCGGCGGCCCATCCGGCAAAGAGTTGTTCAGTCTGCCGTTCGTATTAACTGAAACGCTGATCCTGCTAACCAGCAGCTTCACCTGCGGCTTGGCCATGCTGGCCGTTCATCGTCGTGACAAAAAGCTGATGCTAGTCTTGTTTGGTCTGACCTTCCTGCTCGGTGCGGCCTTTTTGGGGATGGAGCTGCATGAGTTCCGCAACCTGGCGCACGAGGGCAATAGCTGGCGGCGCAGCGGCTTTTTGTCGTCATTCTTTACCCTTGTCGGTACGCACGGCGCCCACATTGCCACCGGTCTGCTGTGGATGACCGTTTTGCTGGTCCAAACCGTGCGCCGCGGCCTTACGGATAATAATATTAAACGGCTGACAATGTTTAGTCTTTTCTGGCACTTCTTGGATATTGTCTGGATATTCATCTTTACCATCGTTTATCTTATGGGAGCCGTATGAAAAAACATCAA
>JAQGHE010000029.1 GCA_028288985.1 Candidatus Saccharimonadota bacterium | reverse complement strand
TTATTTTTCCAAGCCACGGGCCGACTTTCATTTCTGCCAGGCCGGTTTCTTCTCCAATTTCACGCTCGGCTGCTTGGCGTGGGGACTCGCCTTTCTCAAAGTGTCCCTTTGGTATAGTCCACCGGCTTTTTGAATCCTGTATAAGCAAAATCTCCACCTTGGTGGGGTCCTTTTCCGACTTTCGGTAAACTATACCGCCGGCAGTTGGCTCCCGGACAACTTCCTGGATGCCAGGCCGGTGCTCCCGGACAAAATCACGAAAGCCCCTGATTGGCTTGGGTCGCTGCATATTGCTCTTACTATTCCTTAGCTTTAGTTGGTTTCTTGGCTTTTGGTTTGGGAGCTTCTGCTTCTTGGTTTCGCAGTAACGTACCCAGTACCCCGTTGATGAACTTAGAGGAGTTTTCGCCGCCAAAAGCTTTAGCCAATTCAACAGCTTCGTTAATCACTACTTTGGGCGGGACGGATTTGTCATAGGCAAGTTCATAAGCGCCGATGTGCAGGATCACGCGGTCCATCCGAGCAATCTGCTCGATGGGCCACTCCGGGGCAACCGGCCGGATCATATCATCCAGCTCCGCTTCCCGCGAAACAATTCCGTTCACCAGCTTGATGATAAATTCCTTATCATCAATCGTATCTTGATAGCGTTCGATGTTACGAGTCAAAATCTCTTCAAGATTAAGACCTGAGTCTTCAACTTCACGGCGGAAGTCCTGCTCGTAAAGAGTCTGTAGTGCAACTATGCGGCCAAGATGACGATTGCTTGCCATATTGTTAAATCTTCCTTTTTTAGCTTAAGGGGTATGCATGTCTAGTATATCCTACCAGGCAAGCGGGCTACAGGTGTTATTCCCCGGTCGAGACTTTTTGTTTTTTGGTATGAACTTTGACTGGACTTACTCCATTTACGCGACGGGCCAATTTAGAAAATAAGTGGCTGCGGCGCATGCCTGTCCGGCGGGAACTTGTCCGTTTTTTGGGTTTACCCATTAGTAACTGTTGCTCCTTTTAGAGATTTAATACCTTGTAGCTTACTAGAATTATAGCTTTTCACCCTTTAAAACGCAATCGGATTTGCATATAGCTACTTTTATTGTAAAATTGGACAATACATGAGCGAATATAAAGTCTACGAGGTGCCCAGAGGCCAATCTCCTCTCATTTTTAAGAGCCGCCAAAGCGGAGAAATTATTGTATTTCACACCCTACCATTGGCGTCCCGAAGCGTTGAAGAAATCCTGGAGGACCGGGCTATTGAGTTCGCTGCCGCGGCCTCACGAAATAGATCTACTGTTAGGCGTGAACCTAAATGATATGAGTCTAAATTCGTAGTAGATACTTTGGACGAGATGGATGACTTTACGCACAAGATAGGTGCTCTAGCCGCCAAGCAGATGCGCAGGCACATTGCTCTTATGCCACCTGTTAGTCGATCTACTGAATAACCAGGCTGACAAGCCGGCCGGGTACGTAAATCTCTTTTTTGACCGTTTTTCCTTCTAAGTACTTGGCGACGTTCTCATCTTCTTTAGCCATTTTGACGGCTTCCTGTTCGCTGATGTCAGAGGCTGCCACGATCTCGCCTCTTAACTTGCCGTTAACCTGCACGCCTAGGGTTGTCATTTCCTCAGTAATTAAAGCATCGTCCCACTGCGGCCAGCGACTGATGTGAACCGAAGTTTCATGGCCAAGATCCGCCCAGATTTCTTCTGTTATATGGGGTGCCATGGGGGCCAGTAGCTGTGCCAGTGTTTCCAGCGCGAACCTCCAGGCCGGCGTGCGGCTGATTTTTTTCTCGTCTTTGAACTTATACAATTCGTTGACTAAGCTCATCATGGCCGCAATGGCCGTATTGAAGCTTAGTTTTTCAATGTCCTTAGTCACTTTCTTGATAGTCCGGTGAACGGCAGCGGTTATGGCCGCCTCGTCTAAATCGGCCCTTGGTTCAGCGGGCGTCTCTAAATACTCCTGCATCAGTGTCCAGATCCTATCCAAAAAGCGACGGGTGCCGGCAATGCCGCCCATGTTGTAAGGACCGCCCTGTTCGTAAGGACCCATAAACATCATGTAAAGCCTTAGGGAATCGGCACCGTAACTTTTAACCTGCTCATCCGGGTTGATGACATTGCCTCGGCTTTTGCTCATCTTCTGTCCGTCGGGACCCAGGATGATTCCCTGGTTTGTCAGCTTTCTAAAAGGTTCATCGAAGGAAAGGCCGTGGTGGTCGTGCAAAAACTTGGTCATGAAGCGGGCATAAAGCAGGTGCAGGATGGCGTGCTCTACTCCACCGATGTAATGATCAACCGGCGCCCACCTATTAACCAGTTCCGTATCGAAGATTTCCTTATCGTTCTTATTGTCTATGTAGCGCAGGAAATACCAGCTGGAATCCATGAAAGTGTCCATGGTGTCGGTTTCGCGCCTGGCATCGCCGCCGCACTGCGGGCATTTGGTGTTTACAAAGTCCGGGCGGTGAATCAGCGGGGATTGGCCCGTCAGCTCAAACTCCACATCTTCCGGCAGGATAACCGGCAGTTGATCTTCCAGCACCGGCTGCATACCGCACTCCTCGCAGTAAACTATCGGTATGGGCGTCCCCCAGTAACGCTGGCGGCTGATCAACCAATCGCGCAGGCGATAATTGGTCTTCTCTTCGGCCACCCCATCCCCTGCCAAGTCAGCCTCGATCTGCTCCCGAGCTTCAGAGCTGGGTGACCCATCATATTTGCCGGAGTTCATCATTTTCCCTTCGCCGCTATAAGGAAGGCCGCCTCCTTCAATAACTTGCAGGATAGGTAAACTCTTAGCTGTGGCGAAGTCAAAATCACGCTCGTCGTGGGCCGGCACGGCCATAATGGCGCCGGTGCCGTAACTCATCAGTACATAATCAGCAATCCAGATAGGGATTGGCTTTTTGGTGGCCGGATTGATAGCATAACTGCCGGTGAATACGCCGGTCTTATCTTTCTCGCCCTCTTTACGCTCCAGCTCTGTTTTGCGCTCAGCACTAGCCGCGTACTGTGCTACATCAGCTTTTTGTTCCTCGGTAGTCAGTTTATCTACCAATGGGTGTTCCGGGGCTATAACCATATACGTGGCGCCGTAAATCGTGTCGGGCCGCGTGGTAAAGACCGTTAGTTTTTCCTTCTGCTCTAGAGAAAAGTCTATCAGGGCTCCGCGGCTGCGGCCTATCCAATTCTCCTGCATTACCTTCACTTTCTCGGGCCAATCCACTTTCTCTAAATCGTCCAGCAGACGGTCGGCGTAATCAGTTATTTTGAAAAACCACTGCTCCAACTCCTTTTGGATAACCGGCGTGCCACAGCGTTCACAGACATTATTTATTCCAACTACCTGTTCGTTAGCCAGCACAGTCTGGTCTTTAGGACACCAGTTAACCAGCGCTTTCTTACGGTAAGCCAGTCCTTTTTCATAAAGTTTTAAAAACAGCCATTGGTTCCAGCGGTAATACTCCGGATCGCAAGTCATCAGGCTGTGGTCCCAATCATAGCTGGCGCCCAGCTGAGCCAGCTGCTCCTTCATACTTTTGATGTTGCCCCGGGTCCACACGGCGGGCTGGATACCCCGGGCGATAGCGGCATTTTCAGCCGGCAGGCCGAAGGCATCAAAGCCCAAGGTTGTCAGCACGTTTTTGCCGGTCATCCGCCTAAAGCGGGCTACCGCATCGGTGGGCCCAAAGTTATACCAATGCCCCACATGCAAGTCGCCCGATGGATAGGGCAGCATCGGGATAACATAGTGTTTCTCGTCCACACGACCCATATCGGTCTTATAGATTCCGGACTCGCTCCAGACCTTCTGCCACTTGGGCTCAAGTTCTGTTGGATTATATCGCTTCATTTACCCCATTCTAACAGAGGGAGAAATCCGACACCAAACAATCCCGCCGGCTCTGCCGGTTAGCAGGTTAGCGCGGTGAGAATTGTTTACGTTTTATTTTTAACCAATAGGGGCTTTGACGTACTAGCTTTGCGCTGTCACTGGGGTTTTCCAGCAGCAGCTTGACTGTCTCTTCGGCAAAGACTTTATTTTGTGAGCCTTTTACCAAAACGACCGTACCGGCATTAAGCAGTGGTTTGATAAACTGGCCGGCGGAGTATGGATCGTTGAAGGTTTTAACCTTATTACCGCCCTGCTCGGCGGCGGGAGCCAGATATTTATTAGCATCCGGGCCGATAGTCACAACCAGGTCCAGCTGTTTGGGATCGCAATATTTTCCAACGGCGATATGTTCAGGCCGGGAGTAGTGGCCAAGTTCATTCATGTTGCCCAGCACCGCGATCTTATGCTTAGACTCAATTCTATAAAGCGTATCCAGGGCGGCTTGCGTAGCCTGGGGGCTGGCATTGTAGGTGTCGTCGATTATGACTGATCCGTTTTCCCCATCCAGGTGCTGCATGCGTCCGCTGACAGCCGGTATGCCCCTAATGCCAGCGTCTATTTTCTCAGGTGACAGCCCCATCGCGTGGGCTACCGCCGCCGCCGCACAAATTGAGTAAAGCTGGGGCTCCGTAATTTTTTGATGGCCGGAATCTAAAATCTTCTTGCCGCCGGAGGTAAGAGTAAACTCGGCTTCATCGCCGTTGAATTTAAC
The DNA here is from genome assembly GCA_028288985.1 of Candidatus Saccharimonadota bacterium. Classification (GTDB taxonomy): domain Bacteria; phylum Patescibacteriota; class Saccharimonadia; order Saccharimonadales; family UBA10212; genus JAQGHE01. Next base: position 23,491 of record JAQGHE010000029.1, on the reverse strand, counting down.
CTCGCCAAGCCGGAAGTCTGCGGGCTGCGCCGCGGCGTAAGTCATAACCTTGGACCGCAAGTCCTTCAGGTATTTAGCGTCTACCAAGTCCTTATTTATTAGAGTTTTTTTGGCAAAGCCGGTAATTTTTAACTCTTCCTCAGCAACGGCATCCAAGCCTGCAAAGAATTGCATGTGCTCCGGAGCGATTGAGGTAAGCACGCCGATATCAACCTGCAGATATTTAGCAAACTGCTCGATTTGGCCGGGACCGTCAGTGCCCAGTTCTAGCACGACTATTTCATAAGGATAGCTGCGGCGGATTTTTATCTCGTTCTTAAGAAATATCCAGCTCCACGCTACAGGATTCCAGATGTTGGGCATTCTGTCGCCGAAAAATACCAATGGCACGCTGACAAGATCATTATAGTTACCGGTTTGGTGGCGGACCGTAAAACCCTGACTAAGGACACTGGCGATAGCCAGCTTGGTACTGGTCTTTCCGATACTGCCGGTGACGGCTATGACCCGCATGGGATGGCGCCGGCGAAGCCGTATAATCTGCCAGCCCAGAATGGAGGCGACAAGATTTTTAAGAATTTTTTTCATGGCTATTTATTTATCGAGCTAAGCACTTTATTAAATTCTTCCACTCCGACTAGGTGTTTCGGAGAATCAATCTTGGGCTCAATGCCGTAGCCGCTGTATATTTCATTGACTCCCTGCTGCAGGTACTCAATGCGTGTCAGCTGTCTGCTTAGAACATCAACCGTCATTTTAACTTTTAACTGGGCGGCGTCATTATAGCTGGCCGGGTTAATCTGATTGGCTGCGGAGAGACCTTCGGCCGCCGCGTAAAGTCGCGCGCCTTGGGCATATAGCTTCAAAGGAATAGAGGCTTGGTAAACATACGTCCGGCGGGAGCCTGACTTTCCTCGGCCCACATCATTAAAGTTTATCTGGTAGGAGCTCTTCAAATATGTCAGCAGCTTGTCACGCTGGGCCGGACTGAGATTGCCAAACAGAGCGGCCCCGAATATGACTGTATTAACACTCTGCGGGGTGGCGGAATCACTACCGCCATTTTTCAGCCACATATCGTAGATTTTTGAATAGTCGGGCTTTTTGCCGGCGCGGGCAGGCTGATCAATATTGCTGTAGCGCTGATAATCGACAGTAGGAGTCCCAATTGTATCGACGGTAATTTTGGTATTGTTGGCTGAATTGACAACCCTCTTGATGTCGTGAACCCTAAGCGAAGGCGTAAAGCTAACCTGTATGGCTTCGCTGCTAATGGTGGTGCCGGTAGAGCGGACCGACTGCTTGCTGAAGCCGCGGGTAGATAGATTGTTGGATATCATATCCCAAAAAACTCTCTGGGGGCTGGCATAAACTTTATAAAATAACGTTATTCCGGTGAGGATGATTATAAGAGCGGTTATAGAAACCCCGGCGACTAGAAGCGTTCTTCTGCTGCCCAAATTCCGGCGCAGGCCAATTTGTATCTTTTCCGCGGATTTGGAATTCTTTCCGGCCCGGGCGACGCGCCTGCCCGGCGATTTCTTAGCGGATTGTCTAACCATTACCGGCTATTGTACCATTTTCTAGCCTTATTTTAGGGTTCCGACTCCTTGCTTCCAATAAAATAGCCCCCGGCCCGGCTCTCAAAGAGCCAGACCGAGGGCGGGTGCCGCTAATCCTGCGCTTAAAGCGACCTACCGCCCCGAGGGGCCGTAAATCAGCGCGCTTTCGCGGCGGTTACCGGTCTTACCGGCTACCCCCTTAGGGGTGATCGAGTTTCGTCAGCGAGCCTTGATGGTCGCCGACGTCTTCTTGTTGCCCGCCGTATCCACGACGGTCACCTTCACGGTCACGTGGCCCTTGCGGACCTTGCGTGTCACGTTGGGGTGAGTGGTCTTGAACGCCTGGCCGCCGGTGATGCTGACCAGGTAGTACGCGACGCGCACATTGTCTGTCGCGTGCGTCGTGATGTACAGCTTGCTGCCGACGAGATGCGCCTTCACGCTCTGGATCGTCGGCGTCTTCGCGTCCTTCAGAAGTCCGAAGAACGTGGCATGCCGGGTGTAGATGCAGGTCGTCCCGGCAGCGGTGTCGCGGTAGTACCCGTCCTGCTGGCTTTCGGGCAGGTTCGAGCTACTCAGTTGCGGGATGAACGTCCAAGGCGCATTCCCGTCCGGGGAATACGCAGGAGCTTCCCCCGCCTCGCTCGTCGAGAAGCACATGGTCAGCGGCTTGGAGAACTGATGCACTGCCACTGTCGTGCCCGTTGTCGGATCGATCGCCGTCACCGTCAGCTGCAGAGTCGAGGATCCGAACTTGAAGCCTGCTGCTGGAGGTGGCGTGGTTCCGCCCGCCGGAGCTGCGAGCTCCGGCTTCGGGGCGACCGAGACCGTCACCGGTGTGGTGAAGGTGCCCGGCTGCCAGGTGGTCTGAACCGATACCGACGACGAGGTGGTACTGCCGGTTGTCGGCTGTACCACGACGATCGCCGCACCCGACTGGGTCGGCTGCACGACCGGTGTCGTTGCAGCCTGGTTCGTCCCGGTCTGGGTGACCGCGACGCTGGTCGGCGTGACTGTCGTTGTCTCCGTGCCCTTGGTGGTCGTGGTGGTCGGCGGAGGGTTGTTCGCCGGAGGCGCCGGAGTAGCCGCCGCCCGGTTGACGGTGATCGTGTAGGTCTTCACCGTTCCATCCGCACTTGTCACCTTGACCTTCACGTTATTGTTGCCGACTGCCAGGCTGACCGTCAGGCTGGAAGCCCCGTTTACCACAGCGCTAGCGCCGGGGTTCACGGTCTTGCTTACGTCGATGCTGCTGACGCCGTTGTTCACGCTCGCCGTATAGGCCGTCGTGGACGGAGAGAACGCCGGGCTGAGCGTGACGCCGGTGAGCGACAAGCTCGTCAGATCAGCGTTGTTGGATAGCAGTGTCTGGCCGTCGTCCGTGTACCACGGCTTCGTGTTGACGCCGCTGAGCGTCCCGGGCCCGGAAACCGAGCCCCACCCGTTGCCGGTGGCGTCGACGGTCATCACCGAGGAGGCGCTGTTCTGCACCCCACCGGTGATCTTGCTGCCGTGGATCTTCACCTGCGAGCTTGCATTCACCGCGCCGGCCGAGACCGACAGAGCCGGTGAGCCCGTCAGGTTGGTGCCCTCCACGTCGATGACACCGGAGTTCACCGGGTCGGTGGTGATGTCGCTCGCGTGGATGGACACTGCCTTGCCGGACGTGCTGGTCAGGCTGCCGCCCTGGATGAGCAGCGTGCCTGTGATGTCGCCGAACACGAAGATGGACGAGCCATCGGTCGTGGCCGTCGGATTGACGACCGTGACGCCGGTGACGCCGGACAGCCCGATGAGACTCGAGCCACCGCTGTCACCAGTCGAGACGGGGTTGGTAATGGTGATGCCCGAACTGTCGCTCCCTGTACAAGACAGGTTGATGTCCGCGCCGCCATTGTTGGTGGCGTGGTCGAACGTCGCGTTCTTCACCTGCGTACCGCTGCAACCGCCAGGTGTCGAGGCATCGGCCTTGATCTGGATTGCCTCCGCCGAACCCGAGGGGTTCTTGAAGAGGACGTCATCCAGCAGGATAATGCCGGCGTTGTAGGTCGGCACTCCAACGCTCTGGTATCCATCGAAGATGTCGTGACGGGCGATGACCCCCGAAAGGGCAGGTCCGCTTAGCGCCTCGGCTCGCAGCTGCGGGCCGGCGGCGTTGAACTTGAATCCGTCCACCACGACGTTGGACGAGGTGATGTCGAACGAGCTCACTGTCGTTTCGGATCCCGAACGCGTGCCGGTGTTGTTGCCGGCCTGCGCCCCTAGCAGGGTAACGCAGCTGTTGAGCGTCGGATTCTCACTGTAGGTACCCGCGGCAACATAGACCGTGCCGCACGAAGCGGCCGCGTTGACGCCAGGCTGGATGGTCGCGAAGGCGTTGTAGCCAAACACGTGCCCTCCGGCCGAGCTGCTGGTGTAGCTGCCGTCCACGTAGACCGTGTCCGGTGCGGGCGACTCGAAGTTGTACGTCGTCGAGTTACCGTCGAAGCCGACGATGAACGCGTCGATGAACGTTTCGAACCCGTCGTAGCCATTGCTGGTACCGGTACTACCGGACGCCAGCTGGATGCCATCGCCGTTGATGGTGGCGGTGGGGATGTTCGCCTGGATTTGGGCCCAGGTAACGGTGGAGTTGGACTTCTGCCCGGCATTGCACTGCAGCGTCCCAATTGTGAAGGTTCGCGTGCAGTACCACCTGGAGTCCGTGTTGAACGGGCTCCATGTCTGCCAGACACCCTTGGCGATCGGAGACGGGTTGCTGAACCCGTTGATCGCTGGGTCGTAGACGAGCGCTGTGTAGTGCTCGCCGACGTGTCCTACGGCGTTGATCGACGGATCCGTGACCCCGATCGCGATCACAGGCCCGTTGGTCTGCGGATTGCTGGCTGGCTCGTAGGACGAGTAGCCCAGATCCGTCAGATGGCCGATCGTTTTGCCAGCCGCAGATTGCAGGTACAGGCCCTCGCGTGAGCGAGGTGCCGTCCCGGACAGCGTGGCTGTCTTCATCTCGTAGCTTCCCGAACCGAGCGGGGGCGTCGCCGGACCGGTGACCAGACCACGTTGATTCGTGGAATTGCCACCAATTACCGGCACCGTTCCGTCGTCCGAGACGACTTCGAAGCCCTGAGCACTGAGGTTCAAGGGCGTCACCGAGATGGTCGAGTCGGCGCGAGCCGCCGACCCGGCGATTGCGGCGGTTACCGCAATCACGAGCAAGGCGGCAATATGCCGCCCTTTGTGTAGCTTCGGCACTACATTCCCTCCTTAGGGATTGGGGAGTTTTGGTTTCCTACTACAGAATACTAGCGTGCTCTAAAACGCTAACAGATGTATCCGGTAACATTAAAGTCCAAACAGAGCCCGAGTATTATAGCATAAAAAGATTACCTTATCAATACCGCTAAAGAAGTTTCTTGTTCTCTCAAACTCCTTGTAATTGTAGGGTTTCGTCTTTGCTTAGATCTCGCCATTGGCCGACCTTAAGTCCTTCCAGATTTAGCGAGCCATATTGGCTGCGATGCAGTTTTATAACCGGCAAACCTACAGCTTCCAGCATGCGCTTAATTTGCCGGTTTCGACCTTCGTGGATTGTCAGCTCTATTCTATTCACCGAAAGAATGCGGACCTGCGCCGGAGAAGTCATTCCGTCATCCAGCTCAATACCATTACTTAACTTGTTAAGTACCTCTGAGGTTATCTCGCCCTCCACTTCGGCTTCGTACGTTTTATCTACTTCGAAGCTGGGGTGCATCAGCCTGTTTGCCAACTCCCCATCATTGGTGAATAACAGCGCGCCTGTCGTGTCGTAATCCAACCGCCCTACTGGCACTACCCGCTCGGCAATGTTGATAAGATCTGTAACTTTGCGGCGCCCATGAGGATCACTCAGCGTCGTTACGTAGCCGGCCGGCTTATGAAGAAGTATGTAGCGTAGCTTCTGCGCAGAGATTGGCTTGCCGTCTAACTCTACCCTGTCGTCATCAGACACATCATCATTCAGCTGTCCGGTTTTTCCGTTTACTTTTACCCGACCAGCCACAATCAGCTTATCGGCGCCGCGCCGCGAAGCCGCCCCGGCCCTGGCAAGATATGCGTTTAATCTCATTTGTGAAGTGCCGCGCTAAGAAACAGGCAACCCAGCAAGAAAAAGACAACCATACCTATATGATTGTTTAGCGGTGTATCGTGAATGAAACGAGGGTGCGCAAAGGTGGTGTACCAATTTTTAACCCCGCGGTCTTGTAGATAGTCGCGAATTAGATGCTGAAAACAGAAGACCGCTAAAATAATTAGGATTATTTTCACAAGACTAGCATAACATTACTGAGGTAGAGCGTGTTACAATTTTGGCAACTAGGGGATGTAGCTCAGCTGGCTAGAGCGCAGCATTCGCATTGCTGAGGTCGGGGGTTCGACTCCCCCCATCTCCACCACTAGTCACAATAGATATACTTAGATATAATTGTCGGGGTTCCGATGCGGGGCATTGGCGCAGTTGGCTAGCGCGCTTCCATGGCATGGAAGAGGTCAAGGGTTCGAGTCCCTTATGCTCCACCACTTTGTAACAAAAGATACTAAATAACAGAGGCCGAGGCGCACAGTAGGTGCGCCTCTTTCATTTGACGGCTCTTTCAGTCGGTGTTTTGTGACCTCTGTTATTTGGGCTTAAGCCCAGTCAGTTTGCACTAATTCCTCTAAAAACAGTTTGATTTGCGGGTAGACTGTTGTCGTCCTTAACGAAAAAAGTTCCATTTCTTCATCTGTCATTTCTGCATTCGTCTTATCTTGTCCCTCGGGTATGAAAACGCAATTCCAACCAAAACCGTCATCGCCCTTCGGATGTTGAGGCATTCTCCCCTTAAGCTCTCCCTCGAAAAATTGTAGGCGTGTTCCGTCAAAATAAGCAAAGCAGACTGAGGTTATGGCTTTACGCTCAGGATCTCTGTCTGCCAGTCGACACAGACCTTCAAAATCAAGTTCATTAATAAACCATTTAATAAACGGGCCGGGTAATTTACCTAAGTCACTGATACTAAATGAAATATCTTCAACTAAAACCGGGCTTTTAATAATTCCATATGCTTGGCGAGCCTTGTGCTCTGCAATCTTTTGTAAACTTAAAGACTGTATCTCATCCAGGTCAAGTTTGTGGTGACCCAGGGGATAACCGAGGAATTTAGCAAGAAGATCCGCTTTATGCTGGTTGCCGGTTATAAATGTTACCTTCATTTACAACATCCCCAGGAATTCTTGTTCGTTGATTTGCTTGATACCAAACTTATCAGCTTTGGTGAGCTTACTGGCGCCAGTGTTAGCACCCACGACAAGAAAGTCCGTGCTTTTGCCGACGGAGCTTTGGAAGGTGCCCCCTAAAGAGCGGATGCGCTCGCCGGCGGCCTCGCGGCTCATGCTCTCTAGACTGCCGGTTACCACAAAGCTTTTACCGCTCAGAGGGCCGCGGATTTCTTCAGCCTCCTTGGGCCGGACCCCAACTTCCTTGAATTTTTGGATAAGCAATTTATTAAGCGGCTCCTCAAACCACTCCACAATGGCCTCGGCCACCACCTCTCCGATGCCTTCAACCTCGCTGAGATCCTCGATGGTTGTTTTTGCCAGATTATCCAAGGAATGGAAATGGCCGGCTAAATCAATCGCCGTCTGTACGCCAACGTGTCGGATGCCGAGGCCATAAATAAAGCGGGGCAGCTCCGGATGTCTTTTGGCGGCGATAGCCTCCACCAACTTGCCAGCCGAAATATCGGCAAACCTCTCCAGTTTCAAAACGTCTTCTTTGGTTATTGTGTAAAGATCTGCCGGGTCTTTGACGAGGTTAGCGTTAAGCAGCGCGATGACATTCTTTTCCCCAAGGCCCTCGATATCCAGTGCCGGCTTACTGGCAAAGTGCTGGATACGCTTCCAGGTGCGGGACGGACACTGCTCGTTCGGGCAGCGCCAAACGGCTTCGCCCGCTTTGGCTTTGACCAGTTTGGTGCCGCATTCCGGGCAGTGAGTTGGCATGATAAACGGTTTTTCGCTGCCATCACGCAGTTTAACCAGCGGCTCTACGACTTCCGGTATGATATCGCCGGCCTTTTGGACGATGACCGTATCGCCGATGCGGATATCTTTACGCTGCACTTCGCTTTCGTTGTGCAGGGTGGCCATCTGCACCGTAGACCCGGCCACGACTACCGGTTCCAGCATAGCTACCGGGGTGGCGGCACCGGTGCGGCCAATGCTGACAAAGATGTCTTTGACGCGGGTGGTACTTTGTTCTGCCGGATATTTGTAAGCCACCGCGGCCCGCGGAGCTTTGCCAACTACTCCAAGCACCGCAAAGATGTGGCGGTCGTTGACTTTAACCACCAGGCCATCCGTATTAAACGGCAGGTCTTTGCGCTTTTCTTCCCACTCGTTTGCAAACTCAATTATCTCTTTTGTGGTCCTTGCAAGCTTGGCCACGGGATTGGCGATGATACCCAGTTCTCGCAGGGCCTTATAGGCAAAGTCGTTGGTTGGGACCTCGGCCGGGTTATCACGTATCAGATCGTAGGCGTGGAATTGCAGGGGACGCTCGGCCACTAGCCGCGGATCCAGTTGTCGAATAGTGCCGGCGGCTAGATTACGTGGATTGGCGAAAAGCGGCAGGCCTTGTTTGGCGCGCTCTTGGTTGAGACGGGCAAACTGCTCTTTGTACATAATCACTTCCCCGCGGATTTCCGTACGGCCTTTCAAAAATTTGCTGACATCAGCAATTTCGCCTTCGTGATTCGATGCAGTGTGCGGATCACGAAGGCGCAAAGGTACGGATTCAATAGTGCGGATATTGGCAGTTACATCCTCGCCAACGAATCCGTCGCCGCGGGTTACGGCTTGAGTTAGTACCCCGTCTTTGTAGACCAGCGCGGCCGCCAGGCCGTCCATCTTGATATCCATAAAATATTCGGGAATCCAGTTAGGCGGCGCCAGCTTGGCGACACGCACAGCCCAAGCCTCCAGCTCTTGCTCATTAAAAACATCGTTCAGGCTAAGCATCCGGCTGCTGTGGCGGATTTGTTTAAAGCCGGGCAATGGTGCGCCCGCCACCCGCTGCGTGGGAGAATCCGGAGTTATAAGTTCCGGATGTTCTTCTTCAATCTGAGTCAGCTCGTGCTTGAGGCTGTCGGCGGCGGCCTCGCTCATGATCGATTTGTTCAGGACGTGGTAGTTGTAGCGGTAGTCGTTGATAAGCTCTCGCAGCTTCTCCGCCCGCTCGGAAGGAGACTGCTCGCTCATGCTATAAGAGACCTATAGAGCGAGTACAGGTAAGTGTGCGCGAACAGCAAGCTTAATAGGCCCAGTGCAAGAAAGACCGGAGCGGCCATGGAGGAGACGAAGATTATTAAAGGCACCAGGATGAGGGCCATGGCAAGCAGGATAAAGAGCGGCAGATAGAGCAATCTTGGCAATATCTGCCGAAGCCTGGTACGCGCTAGGCGTCGGGCAGAACGCAGCGCTTCACGCGGGTGCATATCCGGAAGAGTAACTATGTAGAGCGCAAACACTGAGGCACTGAACATATAGAGCGACCAGGCGGCTCCGGCTAAGAAAATCAGCCATCCTAAGATTACGACCGGTGTTACGCTGGAAACGGCCGTATTTAATATGGCGCTAAGGATAGCGGCGCCCAGGCTCAACGGCAGCAGCTCTATAATTAAGACAAACAACACCAGAATGAAGGGTATCAGCGGATACATGGAATTATAATAAGACTCTTTTATGCCCACAATCTTACCGGCCAAAAGTTGGCGCAGCGCCCAGATGATTACCAGGCTATCAATTATAAAAAGGACTGTCTGCAGCAAGGAGCCGGCGGGCGTGCTGGAGCTGCCGGAGTGGCTGAGAAGGCCGCCAAAAATACTGAGCCCCGAGGCAAAACTGCCTGATTGACCGTACTTAGCATCGTGGACTACTGTGCTCAAACTCGGCAAGGCCCCTACAAACAGCAGGCTAAGCAAGAAGTAAACCAGGATAATGCCGGTTAGCGGCCGCCAAAAGGTCCGGATTATCGCGAATGCTTGAGCCGTTAGCTTAAAACTGTTTGGCAGCACGGACAATGCCGAGGGCTCAGCAACGGATTTAGGTTGAGGGCGGCTCGCGGCTGCCTTTTTTTTACTTTTAATACTTGTTTGCGACTTAGCTGTTTTCCGCTTCTCTGCCATACCTATATTATATAGCTTTGCTCCGGGAAAGGCTTTATATCTATAAGGTTGGCCTTTCTTGGCCTCGTCATATAATTCTCGCTGATAGCTCAAATTATAGCTTAAACAGGGGTGAATTATCTGCTGGATGCGGTGTATTTAACATACATCGAAGGAGCACTGAAGCTGCTGACACAGCAATGCCCCAGCAGAAGTGGGCTAGAGCTTCATTTCGCGCAGGGCACGAATACGTGCCTCTACCGGCGGATGGGTGCTAAACAGGCTCATCAAACTACTGCCGCTAAGGGGGTTGGCGAAAAACATGTGGGCCGTAGAAGTATTTTGCCTGCGGGTGGCACTGCCGGTTTGCTCGATTTTCTCCAAAGCGGAAGCCAAGCCTTCCGGATAGCGGGTGGTCAGGGCCCCTGTAGCGTCGGCTAAAAATTCGCGGCGGCGGCTGATGGCCAGCTGCAGCAGGCTGGCGGCTATCGGCGCGATTATGGCCGCAACCAAAGCCAGCGCGGCTAACTGGTTGTTGCTCTCACGGTCCCGGCCGCCAAAGAAGCTAAAATTCAGAAAAAAGTCAGCAATTAGCGATATAACCCCTACCAGTGCGAAGGCTATCGTATTAACGCGGATATCGTAATTTTTAATGTGTCCCAACTCGTGGGCGATAACGCCTTCCAATTCATTGTCATCCATAATCCGCAGCAAACCGGTGGTGGCGCACACCACGGAATGGTCTGGGTCCCGGCCAGTTGCGAAGGCGTTGGGCGATGGATCATCCATGATATACACCTTGGGCATCGGCAGCCCATCGGTTATGGCCAGGTTTTCAACCGTACGCCACAGCCGGGGATCGTCAGCTTTAGAAATCTGCTTAGCGCCGTTAACCGCCAAAGCCATTCTAGCCCCGGCGAAATAGCCGTATAGAGCATAAAGCAGCGAAATTACCCCGATGATAAACAGCAGACTGGGATTGCCCAGCGCCTTTTCGATTAGAAAAGCCAGCAGCCAGGTTAGCACCACGAAAGATAGCAATAGAATCCACGTGCGGCGCTTATTGCTTGATATTTGCTGGTACATCTATGAGAACTTAAGCTTAGGCTTTCTTCCCGGCTTTTTCAGTCTCAGGAAACTCGACTTTAACCGGGCTTCCTACGGCTGCGGACTCGCTCTCGTCAACCTCAAAGAAATCACGCTTGCGGAAGCCAAGCATGCCGGCGAAAAGACTTGTCGGTAGAGATTGAACCTTGATGTTGAAGTCGCGGGCGGCACCATTATAAAACCTGCGGGCGGCTTGGATCTTATCTTCGGTATCTACCAGCTCGCCCTGCAGCTGCTGGAAGCCTTGGTTGGCCTTCAAATCCGGGTAGGCCTCTGCCACCGCGAATAAGCTTTTTAAAGCTGCCTGGAACTGATTGTCCGCCTTGGCTGTTTCCGTTACGCTTTGGGCGTTTAGGGCTTGGGCGCGGGCTTCGGTCACATCATCAAATACCGTTTTTTCATGTTTGGCATAGCCAGCGACGGTATTTACAAGATTAGGTATCAGATCATAGCGCCTTTTCAGCTGGACGGTTATGTCGCTCCAGGCCTCGTCAGTGCGAAGCTTGGCTCTAATCAGATTGTTATAAATTAAGACTGCTATTACGATTACGGCCGCAATTATGCCCAGGACTATCGGTAGTGACATTATTAATTTTTCTCCTATTTCGTCTTTAATTATACATCAATTCCACCTTGGCTGCGGCATTGGTGTATTATGAACAGTGAGATGAATAATACGCCAAAAAAGCGTCAGCGTAAGCTTTCGCCGGCCCTTTTTTTAACAATAATATTAATTATCACTCTAATCGGCTGGACGCTGCCGCTGCCGAAAATCAAGGCCCAGTCAAATTATCAATATAAGAGTCATCCGGAAGCCGTCAGCCTGGACTGGCCGGCCTACGGGCAAGCAGCTGTGGGAGCCCGCGGCTATGGCCTGCTGGATAGCCATGGCACTCAGGTTCCGGCGCCTATGGCCAGCATAACTAAAGTAATTACGGCACTGGCCATTCTTCAAAAAAAACCATTATCGCCCGGTCAGCAAGGCGCAACCATCAAAATAACAGCGGAAGATGTTGCTATATATAATGATTACGCCAGCAAGGGCGGATCGGTTGTGCGCGTCAGCGATGGCGAGCTGATAAGCGAATATCAAGCCCTGCAGGCTCTGCTGCTTCCTTCTGCTAATAATATGGCCGATACCATGGCCAGGTGGGCGTTTGGTTCCGTTAATAACTATGTGGACTATGCTAATAGCTACGTCCGACAGTTGGGCCTTAAAAAGACAACCCTTGGTGACGCCAGTGGTTTCTCGCCAAAATCAGTCAGCACGGCGGAGGACCTCGCAACCCTTGGACTGGCTTTTATGGATAACTCTACTCTGCGCGATATTGTTTCGCAGCAAACGGCAGAACTTCCGGTCGCGGGCAGCGTAAGCAATACCAACTGGCTGCTCAATACGGACGGAATAATAGGCATCAAGACCGGCAACACAGAGCAAGCCGGCGGCTGTTATCTGTTTGCGGCTAACCGCAGCATAGGCGGGCAAGATATAACGGTTATCGGCGCTATCATGGGCGCACCGGATTTAAATTCCGCCATTACCGACAGCCGGCCGCTCCTGCATTCAATCAATAACGGGTTCTCTACGATTTCCGCCGCTAAAAAAGATCAGGTCATCGGGGCTTACGTTTCAAAATGGGGTGATACTGTCGACATCATATCCAAAGATGACGTTAGCGTTCTGACCTGGAAGACCAGGCAGGTTATAGCCAGTACGGATATAGTCAAAGATAATGTTTCACTTACCAAGTACCAGCCCATCGGAAAACTGACGGCCACAAGTTGGGACAAAAAAAGCAGCGGGGATTTAATAGCATCCAACAGCCTCAAAGCTCCATCCTGGCAGTGGCGCCTCTACAAACGATATTTTTAGGAAGTAGTTCCCGCTCAGGCTTAGGTACTATTCAAGTTCGGTGAACGAAGCTACCTTGCCATCATCTAATGTAAAACTTGCCACAAAGTCATGTGCGTAACCGGCGCTGATATTATGTTCGCCCAAGTCCTGGCCTGAAAAACTTGTGCGGATGGCTTTAATTACACCATCATGGGCAACCAGCAGCATAGTCTTATCGGCGTGGACTCTATCCAGCTCAGTGACTGTTTCCAGCACGCGTTCCTGCATCTGGGCAAGCGACTCTCCATTAGGCGGAATATAGTTGGTATCTCTATGGAGCTTTGGATACATGGCTTCAGCTTCGATAGACGGCATATACGCAATGTCGCCGTAACTGTTTTCGCGTAGGCCAAACAGCCGCGTTATCTCGCCGTTAAAGTCTAGTTTGCGCGCAATAATATAGGCCGTAATAAAAGCGCGCCCTAAGTCGCTGGAATAGATCATGTCAATATCTACATTCTTTAGCTTTGCAGCTGCGGATTCAGTCTCCGCTAATCCCTCTTTGGTCAGCGGCGAATCAATCCACCCGGAGAGTCGTCTTCGTTTATTGTTTTCGGTTTCCCCATGCCGGCAGATGTAGAAAGTAGCCATTCAGTAACTATAGCAAACCAACGAAAATGCCCTCGTTATTAGGAATGCGATGGAAGTGCCATATCAAGGCGGGGCTTACGTTATCGGCTTAAATAAAAACAGCACCGCCATTTCAGGAGGTGCTGTTTGCTGGCGGAAAGTGTTACTTCCAGCCAAAGGCCTGGCTCAGAATCCAGAGCGAAGTCGCAATGGAAATGAAGAACAAACCCAGACCAACTGGACTACCCCAGCTGAACCACGAACCCCACGAGCGCCAGTGTTTCAGGCTATTCTCGTGGCTGTAGTTGTAGTCCTTTTCGTACTCTTGGTGACTTTTGCCTTTTTGTTGCATAGTGTCCCTTTGTTAATTAATGAGAGCCTGTCGCCCTAAGGGCTCGACGATGCTCTTGAGCAGCGCAGGCCTACTCATTCACCTTCAGTGGTCTTGGTGCCCGTCCATGTCGTTCGCCGAATGAGCAGCGCATGGTTGCAGTAGGACGACCACAATATCGATATTTAAGCACGAAGTAACAGATACGACAACAAAAATGACCCCTAAGCGTCTCCTATGATTAATATTGGTGCAGCAAGTCCAAAAAAGTTTACACCAAATTAGGGATGAGATAGCGAGACGGGGGAAGATTTTAGATACTTTCGTATCAGGTGTATTTACTTAGTAGGTAAGAGCCGGGAGTTACACTATGGTGTAGCCGCCGTCCACCATAAGATTAGCACCCGTAATAAAGCCTGCATCATCAGAGGCTAAAAAAAGCGCAGCACAAGCCACATCAGCTGGAGAACCAACTTTATTAATTACGGTGTTCTTGCTCTCATTTTTTATAAACTCATCCAAGGTTATATTGAGCTTAGCGGCGTGTCGCTCGGAAGCACTTGTAATAATAGCTCCTGGACTAATGCAGTTAACTCTAATACCGTCTTTGCCTAAATCAAGAGCCAAATTCTTCGTCATCTGTATAATTGCAGCCTTGGAGGCACTGTAGGTTATCAATAACGGCTGAGCCACCACACCTGATATGGAAGCAAGATTCACAATTGCGCCTGATCCTTGCTGCACCATCACTGCTGAAACATATTTCGTACAGTTCGCAGCCCCGAATACATTCACGCTAAAAGATTCTTGCCAATCATCGGGGTTTGCTTCAATGCCTTTTAACACAAACTTTGCAGCGTCATTAACTAGAATATCTATCCTGCCGTACTGCGCCGATACTTCTTCAACGCAGTTCTTGACCGCTGCTTCATCCGTAATATCAACGTGCATACAATCAATGTCGCCTCCGCTTGTTTGGATATGTGTCTTTAAATCGTTAAGTCCTTGCTCGTTTATATCAAACGCAATTACTGATGCGCCCTCGGAAACGAATCGTTCGGCAATACCCCACCCAATCCCCGCAGCGGCACCTGTTATGATTGCAACCTTGTCTTTCAGGCGTTCCATGCCTCAATCATAACAGAGTGATTAACAAAAGGGATTCTAACTTTAAAAAGGCACACTTTGGGCGTGTCATATCTGTTAGCTAGAAATGGTGCAGCATTATTAGTGAAAGTGTAACCGTACTTATCACGGTCGATTGGCAAAAAAACTAACTTTTGACAGCTAGTTCTGACGGTTGTTACATTAAGCGTATGAAGATTAAACACGTAGATCATATAGGCATCAATGTGGAGAACCTTGAAACCGCAACAATATTCTTTACCGACCTTGGCTTTAGCGTGATGGGAGAAGCAAAGATGCAGGGCAAGCTGCTGGACGAAGTTACCGGTCTTTCTGATGCTCGGACTGAATTGGTTATGCTCCAAGCTCCAGATAGTCAGCTATGCCTAGAGGTAATTAAATACCACCATCCCGTCGACCCGGAAGGTATCCGCCCGCGTGGCGCGAACGCGCTCGGGATGCAGCATATCTCTTTTGAGGTGGAAGGCCTCGACGGAATTGTTAAAACTTTGCTGGCAAAGGGGCATGAACTGGTAGGCAGCGTTCAGAATTATAAGGACGTGTGGAAACTGTGTTATATCCGCGGCCCAGAAGGAATCATCATTGAACTAGCGGAGCGGATTAAAAAGTAACAAAAGCGTCAACGCTTATTAAGTATTCCTTTTACTGAAGGGCTTATTTCTTTATCCGTGCGGTGGATGCAACCGGCCCAGCAGCATGGGCGTCGCGTGCCTTTGTGCATCTTGTCGCGCATCACTCGGATATGTTTGGCCCTGGTCTCGGGTTTTGCCACGGTTATCGTCCAGCAGATCCACTCATTGCGGGCAAGCGGTGTGATATCTTCCCACATTTCCAGGATTTTCTTATCGGCAAGAATTGCTTGGCGCATATCGTCCGGTAATTTATGGACGGTGCCCTCGGATAGTAATTTTGTGAACATACTCATGTGAGCTCGCCTTTAAAAATCCACTGAACGCCGTACTTATCGTAGAATTGCCCATACATCCCAAACGGCATTTCATGTAGCTCTTGTAGTCTTTGGTTGTTGTCGCCGTCTTTTAGCTTGTCAAAAACTATCCTCAGCTCCTCGTACGACTCGCCGGTGACAAATATGGCAGATGTGTTGCCTTGTACCGGATTAAAATCAGGCGAAGCCATCCAGTCGGTTGCGGATATTTCAATATCACCGCTTTTCAGATAAGCATTAATTATTCTGTCATGCTTTTCGGGCGGAAATTGCTCCTTCATGGGTGTGTCGGCTAGTTTAGTCACCGTCAATTCGCCGCCGATGGCCTCATGGTAAAAGGTCATCGCTTCGGCGCAGTTGCCGTCAAACAATAAGAAAGGGGTAGTTTTCAACATCGCTATATCAGGCGAACGAACCAGTCTTAACCTCGCCGGCTCTTTTGTAGTAAGCAAAGATGACACCCTTTGGGCTAACTTTGGATTTTGTCAGTTCGAACGCGGCCGGTATCGTGCCCTCGGCGAACAGACGCTTACCTTTGCCCAGCGTTACCGGGTATATTCTTAGCCAAAGTTCATCAACCAGATCGTTTTTAAGCAAGGTTTGTATCATGTTGCAACTGCCCTGTACGGATAGCATTGGGCCGTCACTGGCTTTAAGTTCTTTCAGCTTTGCGGGTACGTCGCCGTCAATCAGCACCGTTTTTTCCCAGGTTAAGTCTGAGTCGCGATGAGAAACAACGTATTTTGTGGCTTTGTTAAATGGGTTGGCTATCGTGCCCTTTTGTTTTGGCCAATAATCCCGCCATATATCGTAGGTATGCCGGCCTAGCAATAAGTCATACTCACCGCTGAATTCTTCGCCAAAAATCTTCTGCGTAAAATCATCCGCGTAGGGCCAGGTCCAGCCGCCGTACTTAAAGCCGCCTGACGTATCTTCTTCCGGGCCGCCCGGAGCCTGCATCACTCCGTCCATCGAAATCATTGATATAACAACTATTTTTCTCATACCTTGGCCTTCTTTTTCATTCGAACTCTATTATAAAGACTGATAGGTGCAAGGCATACAAGCGAAGCTATCACGAAAGTTTCAGAAAAATATTTGAGGCTATCATGTTTGTTATGGATTAACTCGGAGGGGCTCGGATACTCTCTCCAGATTGCTACGCAGTTAGATGTAGACTCGCCCGCAGGAGTGTCAGCCGGAGAACATGGGCCAGTGACGTGATAACTACTAGCAAAGACAGCAAGCAAAAGGGCAATAAGAACGGAGGCAATTATTTTTTTCATAATGTTAGTATACATCTTGTATATTTAATATTATTGTGGTATAATATGCAAGCTAGAGTTCTCTAGCTGTGAACCCTCACGAAAGGATTGGCATGACCAATGGTCTGTTGATCGCGATGGTCGCCTTGCTGGTGCTCATCGTCATCCTGTTCGGCCGCGCCCTGCGCGGCGGGTTGATCTCGGACATCGAGCGCGCCATCAGGCGCTTGGGTGACGCGGCGGCCCATCACGCAGAAGTCAACGCCGTGCTGGCGCTGACGAAGAGCTTCAAGGACGACCCCACGCTGGCGCAGAAGCTCGCGGGCTACTCGCAACAGGTGTTCGGTGCCGGGCTGCTGCACAAGGTCAATTCGCTCGGCAACGACCTCAAGAAGGTGCAGGTGCAGCTGTCGCATCAGCGCGACGATGCCGCAAGGCATGCCGCGTATCCGCTGCTGCTCAAGTCCCGCCAGGACGCGATCAAGCAGCTCGAGACACTCGAGTCTCATCTGCTCGTCGAGCTCGAAGCCGCCAACAGCGCCGTCCAGGCGCTCGGCCGGCTGAGGCACGTTTCGTGAAGTTCGCAAGCGGAGGGGCGGCTAACCGCCGTCCCTCCGCCTCACTTTTATAAAATCTATTTATCTTTTAGGTATTTTCCGGCAATACTCAACGCGAATGAGGTCAGGATGACAAAAATCACTCATCACTCACTCTGTTTTCTCGAGTCCGATGTTTGAGCCGTTGCCCGCCGTGTAGTGAGTTTACTCTACTACTGCAGCTTGGAAAAACGCCATATGTTATTGACGAATTTAGTCATATATGATATATTATGAATATGAATGATAATTCGGATAGAATCCCTATGAGTGGCGTACAGTATGAGCGTATGCTCGTAGATGTGTTAGAGGAACTTAGTAGGACTAGTAGTCCCCTTTTCGAATATCCAGCAACAGTAAAAAATGTGCCTAATTGCGACCTCCATCTTTTAGTTGAGGAAGTTCCTGGAACTAAGGTAGAAAAAAGACTATTCCGGGCAGCAAAAGAGGTGTATCGTCCTTTCGGGAGAGTTGCCCTACAACTGCACGTCGATGGCGTTGAAAATAGTCGGATATTAGTAAATCAACCGCGTTGGTTAGTTCCTTTGCGGGAGGAGTTAGCAGCAGTATCTGATTCCTTGCCTCAGCTTCCCGAAATATCCACAAACTACGTAGTAGCTGAACATCTATACCGTTACTTGTTTAACTACGGTGAGCTAGTCCCTGAGATTAGGACTGAACTCTCTGAGAGACGTATGCAATATTGGACAGCAAAAGTAGCCGAAATCGAGTCTGCGGCAACTTAAAGAATTACCAAGTTCATAATTACAAATAATAAAGGAAGTTGCATCTGTCATTTCAGACGTTTTTCTTCACTCATCCTTCTGTTTGAGCCGATGCTCGGTGCAGCATTGTTTTGGCCAAAGTGTAACTGTACTTAGGAGTTATTCGTAAGGTTTGAGCCGTCTCGTTATTGGGGAAATATATGAATGAGAATAAACTATATATACATGCCTAACCTTTCAGATTATCAGACAGAAATACTTGCGGCAGAAGATAAGCCTTTATTCGATGAGGCTGTGATTTCAGCGCAAGGCGGCGCGCTGAGAGGAGCATACATTCTTGTCTGGCTAAGTTGTGCTGAATCTTTGAAGCGTAAATTCAAGGAAGCGGCTACAAGAGACAACAGAGCCTTCCAAATAACTACTGAAATTGAAGCCAGGGAAGCGAGTCGGCAAAGTGCCGATGCGCTTATCTTAAAGCGTGCCAATGAGTACGAGCTTATAGATGGCGTGGCTTTCCAAAAGCTGACATACGTTTATGATATGCGGTGCGTATACGGACACCCGTATGAATCTGCGCCAACTGAAGAAGAGCTCATTAGCGCAGCCAGCGTAGTAGCTACGGAAGTACTAAAAAAGCCAACTTTATACAGAAAAACATACGTTGAAACTCTCATAGAACGTTTGACCACCAACGTAGACTTTCTAGAGCAGAGCAAAACAAGTGTGCAGACCTATGCTAGAGACATCTCAGTTCGTATCGATCCAAGTAGTTATCGACACCTGGCGAATGTCTACAGTAGTAAGCTGGAGACAATGTACAACGATCCATCACTCGCTGATCTTGTACGTAGAGGCGTCTGGTTCCTGACCGAGTTTCTAAAAACAGTTGGTACTAGTTTTGTGACAAAAGCACAGTGGCATGAATTTGTGCTTGGATCTCCTAAGATTTCACAAATGATTTTTCTTTCTAATGAAGATCTTTATAACGCCATTGGCAGAAGAGCAAATGACTCCTTGATTTCTTACGCACTTACTAACGCAGCGACTCGACCAACCGGTATTAAACGACTCGAATCTGCGTATGTCGCTGGAAGATTGAGTGACAACCAAAAGCAAACATTCGAAAGCTTAGATCTAGGTATTGTTAAGGCGGCCCGACTCAAAACCAACACTGCTTACAATGCAATAATCACGGGATTGAAATCGCATACATGGTCACCACAAAATGCAGCAGTTGATATGCTGAACTCTAATGACCGTTCACAAATAAGCGATTTAGACGACTCACAGCAGGAAAATCTTGGCCGAAATATATTACAAGCATCACAAGGGGACGCTGGTTCGGCCAATACCTATCTATCTAAACTTGCTACAGATCATTCTGGCTATCCTACGGTGTTTATAAAAGGAGTTCTATTTGAAGGCTTTGTAAATGAATCAAATAAGTTCAGATTGAAAAATGAAGGTGTCAAAAGAGTATTAGTATTATTTAATGCCTATCCCGAAATACTCGAAGAACTGCTAAATCAACTAGATGCCGCAGAGCCTACAGGATGGACTTCAACGGCTGAGTATGATGAATTGATTGAAGAAGTAATAACTATACCAGAGCTGTCTTCGTTGCTCGAATATCTTACCCAAAACAACACTCGACTGAGAGCTTCGCCTGAACAGCAGGTCTAGATACCTTCCTGTGCAATATGAGACTCTAAGCACTTATTTCTCTTAGCCCATCGCTTTAAAACTGCTGCCTCTTTTTCGAAACTGTCACGAACCTCTTGACTTGAATCTTTGTAAAAGCCAGAGTGAGACTCATACCAACCCTTAAAGCCTGTCGGTGAGTGCGAAATCATAGACTTATTGAAATCCAGGCTTTGTTTACGCAACTCAGCCTTTGTCATGTCAGGACGGCTGAGTATGTCATTGGTCACGGCAATTGTGTAGTCATCATGCTCAGCCTTTTCTTCAATGAATGCAATTTCTTCCTTTGTCAGTGATTTCTTGACCTGATCGATTTGTGACTCGCTAAGAAAGAATCCTGAAGGAATATCGAATCCAAATTTATCCTCTAATGGCAGTACCTTCAACATTAATGGAAACCGTAAGCCATGAATAATGACCGCAACTTTAACTACTCTCTTAGCAAGGTATAACCATCTGGCAAACGCACTTTTGTCGAAGTTATTTGTGTTTGATCTGCGAGCTAATCCGCGGGCACTGTGTCTATGACCCTTGATGTGAGTGAAGTCATTGAGTATGCCGTATATTTCATCAAGTCCGTCGAAAAAGGTGAACTTTGTATCAAACTCAGAAAAATATGGGAGCAATCCTAGTTCTTTCTTAATTGTTTTCATAAAGGGAGTGTTTTCAGCACCGTGCGCCCATGCCTGTATGTTGTCGTGACCATTATCATCTTGATTGTAAAATACGGAAAGCAAACTTAACTCCAACACGCTACGCAAGGAGACTATTGACTGTCGATAGAAGCCCTCAAGTAGCAGAGCAACTGAAGCATCAAACTCGTTATTTGCTTCCATTGCGGGGAATGTGTGTGGTGAAAACATAGTTTCAACTGTTTGAGGAACCACATCCCAAAGATAGTGTAGCGACCAATAGATATCCCATACTTGCTCCTTTAACTTTGGGTTCTCCTTGAAATAGGCAAGTGAGTCAGTGTATGTTTGGTCTATTGAAACCCTGCTATGTATTAAAGGTAAAAACGCATCACTCATAAAATCAATTCCATCGAGGTACTGTTGACTAGCTCCTTTGCCAAGTCAGCACGCTTTGGTTTTACATATTTATCAAAAACAGTTTGTACATACGGCGCTACCCAATACTGGCAACCATCAGGAGGTGTCATGCCCACATCCATGTAATCTGTATAGTCACTGGCCATCAAGTAGTGTCCATTTAGATAGAACAAGTAGACAAAGTGCTGGATGAAAATTTGATCAAGATCATGCAAGAAGTTATTTAGCGAAATAATTCTTTCTTGATAAATTTGGCCGTCATTCAATAAAACATGTCGATAGAAGTTGTAATGAGTATGGTCATTGCAGCGGTCCCTGACACCCTTGTATCTGCTATCTCTAGCAAGTAGGTCGGTAATTGGTTTGAGCTTAGTGGAATCTTTAACGTACTGAGACACAATCCTATATTCTGGCAGCTGCTTGCCACCTTTCAGCCAGCCATCAATAGTTGGGTTCTTAAAAGTGCTAGGGTCTTCAATATTAAAGTTATCCTCAATAATTAAATTCGTGTATATGTTGATAATTGTTGAGTCATAGAACTTGCGAAGCAAAGCATATGCGTCTCCTATTTGTCCCTTACGTAACGTGCTCCACATTGAATCCATTGTTCCTTGCATTGACGAGTATACATACGTATCTATGTTTACCATTGAGCCTGTGCTTGTTGTTATGAAACCCATGACGCCAAAGCCAAGTTGGTCGTAAAATTTAGAGTATTCTCTGAGTCTCTTAAACACTTTGTGATTGAGGTAGTCCTTATCAAGCTGATAGTTTGTACTCTTCATTTTCAATATGTCCAGATATCACCTTTGTATAACCAGTCTGGAATTTTGCTTTTATCCGCCTTGGGATGGTTTTGCAAAATTAAACGCAAGAATCGAATCGCCTGGTAAGCCCTAATCAATAGTTCACGTTGTTCCTTGAAATACTTCATATCAAACTCGTCAGTCCGTATTGTATGGGCGGGTTGCGTACGCAGTTTTCTGATGTCTCTAAAGGTTTCAAACATTTTGTCTATGAGCTTACTATCATTACCCTCTCGTGGCGTAAACCACTCGTGAATATGTTCCTCTAATATAAGTAGGCTACCTTTTTGCCTAACGATTATTTTCCCGTCTTTACGAACCTCTTCTATATTGGGGTCGACTAGTCCCTTAAAGAACTTCTTATCTATGTTTTCGCTTATGAGCTTATCAAGGATATGCATGAAAGCATCAAATTCTTTGGCCGTTGGCCTGATTAGAAAGCCAAGTTCTTTTGGCCGTTTTTCATCCCAATAATCAGCCTTGAACAACTTCTTGCCGTAAGCGTCTATTGTTATGTCGTTGATTGCCTTAAGTTCGGCTGTGAACGCTTCTGGTAGTGATGCTTTTTCTGGCCACTGACCGTACACCTGAGACCAAACATAATCAGGGTGTGGCTTATAGTCTCCTTTAAGTTCGTGATACTTCCAGTATTGCTGAAGGTCTTTGTCGAGATTCATCAAGTCTGTATAGAATGTGCAGACGACTCTATTCATATCTTTGTCGTAGCCAAAACCCACCGATTGTAAGTAGAGTTCATCTTTCTTACCCATACCTTTATCATCAAGGCTATAAATAGCACCGACGATGTCGTTAATTCGATAGTGATATCTTGGATCGTTCCGAAACTTCTCTAAGACTTCTAGCTTAAAGTACGCACATTCTAAAACAGGCACACCTTTTGCAACGGCAAGTTTATAGGGCTTGCCTCTGTACTTTTGTGAGATGACTGCCTTCTTTAACTTATCTCCTTCGGGGTATGCTACGACATGTGTAGTGTCATCGATCTCCTGGAGGGACTTTATCTGTTTTTCCTTTGAGGGGGACTTTAGTCGTTTAACATATGGATTGTCCATGCCTTCGCCTAGTCTAATCGATATGTCACCATCTTCTATAAGTTCGACTAGAATTTCTTTCAAGTCATCAATCGATATCTCAACAGTTCTAACGGGCAGTCCATTAAAATCACCTGAACTGAGGTAATAGTCAGTGATTTTCTGTAGGAGTTCTTGTTTTGTCATCATAGTGGGTTGAAACCATTATTTCAGATCTTTGCTAATGGACTTTTTGGCCGGGTTCGATCGAATATTTAATGTGCGTTACCATGTCGGTAGTGCGGACTTTGAGGGGTTTTAGGTGTAAATCAGTTGGCATATCTATAAACAATCGCTGTCCTTTATTAACAAATACGGGGACGATATGAAGCCAAAGCTCGTCTATTAGCCCGGCCGCAAGGTATTGGTTAATCACGTTCGCGCCGCCAGAGATTGCTACGTCTTTATCGCCTGCCGCAGCTTTAGCTAACTCTAAGGCTGCCTCGATACCCTCAGTTACAAATGTAAAGGTTGTGCCGCCTTCCATTTTTATAGGTTCGCGTTTAGTGTGAGAAAGAA
>JAQGHE010000004.1 GCA_028288985.1 Candidatus Saccharimonadota bacterium | reverse complement strand
CCGACGGATATGAAGTCGCCCGTTTTAAGAGTCCCCTGCTCTACCAAAGCCTCGGCGACAGGGCCGCGGCCCTGTTCCTGGTGGGACTCTATAACCAGGCCTTCGGCCGGACCATCAGCTTCCGCCTTCAGCTCTTCAACGTCGGCCACCAGCAAAATCATGTCCAGAAGCTCACTGATTCCCTCTTTGGTCTTTGCTGAAACCGGCATAACGATCGTATCGCCACCATAGTCCTCAGGCATCAGTTCGTTTTCAGATAGCTGCTGCTTTAGGCGGTTGATGTCGGCCCCCGGCTTATCCATTTTATTAGCTGCAACAATCATTTTGACACCGGCTTGGCGCGCAAAACGGATTGCTTCCAGAGTTTGGGGCTTGATGCCATCATCTGCTGCTATAACAATTACAACGAGGTCCGTCAGCCGTGCGCCATGTTCGCGCAGGGCAGCAAAGGCTTCGTGCCCGGGCGTATCCAAAAGCGTCACCAGCCTGTCTCCGTGTTTGACTTGATAAGCGCTGAGGTGCTGAGTGATGCCCCCGGCTTCGTCTTTGGTGGTTTCGGCGCCGCGGATAGCGTCGAGCAGACTGGTTTTACCATGATCAACGTGGCCCATCATAGCTACGACGGGGGGCCTGGCCACCGCGCTCTCGCCGGCCTGCTTCTTTTCGCGCGCCGGAGCCGGAGCGTGCTCTTTCTTAGCCAGCTCCACCTCCATATCTTCCAGTTCTCCGACGATAATCTGGGCCGTATCAAAATCGATTTTTTCGTTAACGGTAGCCATTACTCCGTTTTTCAGGAGTTCGGCGATCAGTTTTGATACAGGCAAAGAAAGCAGCTCGGCCAGGTTGCCTACTGTGACGTAATCGTCTATTTCGATGATCCTGGCCATTGTTTGAGCTCCTTTCTTATCTTAATTACATAGCGCTTATTTGACGTCTTTTAGACTTAGGGCTATTTTACGGTTTTCAGTATCTATTTCTAGAACTTTAAACTTCTTTTTTTCGTTAAGTTTAAATAGTTTTTCCGGGTCAATGCTTTCGTCATCGCTCATCTCGGATACGTGGACTAGAGCCTCTACCGAAGGGCTAAGCTGTACAAAAGCGCCAAACGGGGTGATGCGGGTAATTTTACCTTCCACCTGCGAGCCCTTCTTGAACTCCTTGACCTCGGATAGCCATGGGTCGTCGCTCATCTGCTTGATGCTCAAACTCAGGCGATCTTTATCAATGGAGATGATCTTAGCTTTGATCTTATCGCCAACTTTGACGTATTTCTTGGGGTCTTCTACCCTCTCCCATGAGATTTCCGAAATGTGCACCAGGCCTTCTATGCCATCAACGTTTACAAATGCGCCAAAGTCAATCACACCAGTCACGATGCCTTCTACTTCATCGCCCACCTTGAGATTGGCTAAACGCGACTGCATGTCGTCTCTAACGGCTTCTTTTTCAGAAAAGATCAGTTTGTTGTCTTTGCGGCTGACGTCCAGGATGCGTACCCGCAGAACCTTACCGGTAAGTGCATTCAGCTTGGTCAATATCTCGTCTTTATCGGCATCCGATACTCTTGGATAATGCTCGGCTGCCAGTTGGCTGACGGGCAAGAAGCCGCGTATGCCTTCCAGTTCTATCAGTAGTCCCCCGCGGTTAGCGTCGTAAGGAGAGATCTCTACGATCTCCTGATCATCAAAGATGCGCTGCAGTTCGCCCCAGCCCCTATCTTTAGCGGCCCGGCGCATGGAAAGAAGCGCATAGCCCTCATCCAATTCCGGTTCCACGATGCTGGCAGTTATCTGTTCGCCTTCTTTTAGTGAGTTGCTGCCTATTTCCCGGCGGAAAATTACACCGACGCCGTTAGCGCCCATGTCCACCCATACCTCGTGCTTACGCACGGATGTAACGACACCCTCAACCACGTCCCCTGTCTTAATCTTGGTTACAGAAGACTGCTCGAGCAGTTCGTCCATTGTTAAATTAGTTTTTGCCACGATGTTGCGTAGCCTCCTTATATAGTATTTCCGCTGGCCCGCCTATTAGAGTCACCGCAATATTGCGGCGGACACTAAATAGATAGCCCTAGCAGATTAGCTTTAATTCTACTCAAAAAGGCTGTGACTGTAAAGTGTTAAACACCTTAAGCACACCTAGCGCCCGTGTATACTTAACTTATATGTATCTGGCAATCGACATTGGGGGCACTAAAACATTGGTTGCCGTGTTTAACAGTGATGGGCAAATAATAGAAGAGTATAAGGTACCAACCAACAAGAATTACCCTGATTTCGTGGAGGAATTAGGCTCGTTGATCAAAGATAAGGTCACTCATCATAACCTCTTGGCTTGCTGCTGTGCCGTGCCTGGCGAACTGGACCGCAAAGAAGGTATCGCCATACGTTTCGGCAACCTGCCTTGGAAAAATACGCCCATAAAAAAAGATCTAGAGAAAATAATCGGCCATGTACCGATACTGATAGAGAACGACGCGAAGCTAGCCGGTTTGTCGGAAGCTTTAAGTCATAAGCAGTATAGAAAGGTTCTATATTTAACAGTAAGTACCGGAATTGGCGATGGAATTATCATAGATGGTAAGATTGATGCCGATTTTGCCGACAGCGAACCGGGCCAAATGGTACTGGAATATCAGGGCGAGCTTCGTAAATGGGAAGACTTCGCTTCAGGACGGGCCCTGGTTACCAAATATGGCAAAAGGGCTAGCGAGATTGAAGACCCAGCGATATGGCAAGAATTTTCCCGGGGCCTGGCAAGGGGTATGATCGAGTTAATTGCTACCCTGCAGCCGGACGTAATTATTATCGGCGGCGGCGTAGGCAGCCATTTTGAGAAATTCTCCCCATATCTGAAGAGCGAACTGGCTAAACTAGAGAATGATATGGTTCAAAGTCCGCCAATCATAAAAGCTGAGAGGCCGGAGGAGGCCGTCATTTATGGCTGCTACGAATACGTCAAACAAACCGTTTGAAGCTTTTATCGATAAACTGCGCTCTGATTATCCGCAGTTTAATTTTCGGCCTGGCAGACAGACCCGCTGGTCTCCGCGCGACAAGACGGTTATCTATAACTCCTCTGAAATTAGCCAAAAACTTAAATCAGGTCTTTTGCACGAGTTGGCTCATGGGCTGCTTGGCCATTCTACCTATAACAGCGACTTTGAACTGCTAAAAATGGAGAGTGAAGCCTGGACTACAGCTGCCGAACTAGGCCGCAAATATGGGGTAAAAATTAGCGATGATTATATTCAGACCTGTCTAGACACTTATCGCGACTGGCTGCATAGACGCAGTACCTGCCCCACTTGCGGCACTCACGTTATGCAGAAAGATGCCACAAATTATCAGTGTTATAACTGTCAAACTGCCTGGGAGGTTACGGGGGCTCGGTTTCTGCGGCCTTATAGAAAAAGCCTCAAAAATACAAAAACCCGCTAGTCAAAGCGGGTATTGTACTAAAGTTAGCGTCTGTTTCTTAGACGTCTAGCTTTTTGGTGCGGCGTGAAATGCGTCCGCCTTTAGCGCCGGCCATTCGGGCCAGATCGCGATTAGCGTAAAAACCGCCGGTGCGGCCTAATTTACCACCGCTTTGGCCGATTTTTGCATAAAAATCTTTGCCGTATTTTGCTTTGTTGGTTGCAGCGGCTTTCATGCCGCCAGCTTTAGTTCCTGCCATATGGGAATCTCCTTTAAACTTTAGTGATTTTCCACCTCGGGCAAACAAAAAAGGGCTTTCTGCCCTCTAGTTCGTTCACCAACTACGCTTATGGTATCATCCCAATCCGCTCATGTCAATAAGCTTCTTCACAAAAATGCTTATGCCAACTTCCCTTGCTCGCAATAACTTGATGTACTTTTAATGGCCTTCAGCAATCCAGTTAACAGTTGCGTTACCGTTGTAGGTGAATGCATCATTAGTGTTTGATATGAACACGCCTATGATGGCTCCAGTTGAGGTCACACTCCTCACATTTACATGCCATCCAAAACCATCGTGATCAGCATTCATTAAGCTTGCAACTATTACAGGAGCGCTGGTAAAGCCCGAGAAGCTTATAGTGCCAGAACAAGATGACCCATTTCCACAACCTCCGAACGTTGCCGTACCGGATACTATTTGGCGGGTATTGCCGGCCGGACTGGTTATTACATAATTCCCACCCACCGTTAAAGTGCCGGTGAAGACGGAGTTCCCCGTTACAGACAATGTCCCTCCGACCGTAAATGAGTTGTCTGTCTTGAGGACACCGGCTGCCGAGCGGTAGAGATTAGCATCCCCTCCCAGCACCAGGGCGGTTGTGGCTGAGTTGGCGCCTTGAAGTTGGATCTGACCGCTGCTATTGATCGCTAGGTACTTAGTGCTGCCTAAATGCGACTGCACATCCAGAATGTCGGCTATCTGGCCGCTGGCGGCTTCAACTACACCGGCTATGGAGTTAATGTTAGTGTTCTTAATGTTGAAGTTGGCGCCTGACTGCTGAACAGTATTGTTTTGGATATAGTTGCCCGACCCGCCTGATGGCGTACAGCTGGTAGAAGAGCAGACTGAGACGCCGCCGATTCTAAGAGCTGTAGAGGTATTGATATCTCCATTTACATCTAAGGTGTAGCCAGCGCTGGCCTGATTTACGGCTACGCGCATATTGCTGGTATCGCCGACAATTAGCGCCAGGCCGGCGGCGGCTTTTTGTACCTGGAAGGCAGTTGTAGATGTATTAGACACGGCTACGGTGCCGCTGAAAGTATCGTTGGCGTTTTTTAAGGCTACATTATTAGATAAAAC
>JAQGHE010000021.1 GCA_028288985.1 Candidatus Saccharimonadota bacterium | reverse complement strand
GTTGATTATCTTAATGTCGCTGGTTACATCGGCGGCATCCTTTTGTACCTTGGCTAGATTTTGCGTCTGCAGAGAGGAATTGGTTTTATTTAGCTGGGACTGAAGATCATGAGTCTGGCTGCTTAGGTATATCCAGCCGCCGGCGAAAATAATCAAAAGGCCGCCAACAGCCCCCAATGCGCCGATTATCCATTTTCGCAATACGGCGTTAAGCCGTCCAAAACGTATACGCATAGCGTATTCGGGCGGCAGGAGATTAATCATGCGAATATTTCCTTAGGCGTTAGAATCGCTTCGCCGGCTACGGTTATGAAGGTCGATTTTTCCAGTTCGCCCGGCTTTTTTAGGTGTCCAAAATCTAAATTCTGCCAAGGGTCGAGAGTTTTAGCCGGTAAGCCCAGCTCCTTCGAAAGATACTGGTTGATGCCCTGCATCATTGCGCCCCCGCCGGAGGTAATGATATGGGCGATAGTGCGTTGTGATTGGCCCACCCGCTCGTTGTAGTAACGCATGATTTTGCGCACTTCTTTAACGAGATTGTCTAGCATGGGCGCCAGCGCTTCTGCTATCTGCTGCTGGTTTTCGCTAACCCCGATGCCATACTCATTTTTCATTTCATCGGCGATAGCCTCGTCAATCTTAAGGCGCTCGGCAATGAGTTTAGTCATCATTACGCCGCCGCCCGCGAGGGTACTATTCACGATTATGGTCTTATCAAAGACAGCTACGTCAGTAGCTATAGCCCCAAAATCGATCAGCACGGACGGGTCGGTGTGCGCGGCGTCGGCGATGCTGAACAATCGGCTGGTAGCGTTCACCGACGGCTCAAGCGCTACGGGCTCCAAGTCCAGGGACTCCAGCAACTTCGTGTAACTGTCGACAATTGTCTTGGGGGTAGCCACCATCAGAAGTTCTATGCCCGACGCATCACGCGCTGATATGTCGTAATCGATATATAGATTAGCCAGAGGCATTGGGATATATTGTTCGGCTTCAAGCTTGATAGCCTCGGCGATATCGTGATCGGGTATATTTGGGATTCTCATAAGCCGGCTGAAAGTGTGCGAGGTAGGCAGGGAGCAGGCTACCCGGCGGGTGTAGATTGAGCCATGCAGATCGTTTTTAAACAGGCTGTACATAGCTTTGCTGACTGAGTCAAAATTGCTTATTACGCCGTTTAATACGGCTTCTGAAGGAAATTTCGTCATACCGTAGCCCAAAACTTTGGGCGCGGACCCATTCTCCATCCCCAGCTGCATGACCTTGATGCTGGAATGGCCTATATCCAAGCCGAAAAGCGGCTCGTCGCGGTAAAAGTTTGCTGACCCCATCCCTATCTTTATATTGGTTATCCTTTTCGTATAAGTATATAACAAATCAGGCTAAAGTGTCGGGATGTTATCAGGGGGACAGGTGGATATCCACTGGCTGGGCGCAATGGCCCATTTAGCATGGAAATATTCTTCCAAATCTTCAATTTCGTGGCAGGAAAGAGCGTGGTCGTAAACCACAATTTCTCCGTAATCGCCATTAAAGTATCCGCTGCTAAGGGCCCCGGCGCCGCTCCTTGTGCCTCCCAGGTATAGCTGGTCGATACTGTAAGTGTATTTGGGAGGAGGAGTCCCCGGATCAATACCGGGTAGGCTATTGGTAAGCGCGCCGCCGTTGACTTTGATGGTGGCCTTAATCTTGTCGTTTGTCGTGTCTATATTAAACAAACTAGTCACCAGTGTGGGCAGGTTGGCGCAGTTGGGGCTGCAGGTAACGTTGGCCTTGTCGGTGTTATTGTCGTAGGAATTGCTAAACCCGCTGCCGAAACCCATCATCGGTATTATTGAATTGCTATTGCTTGTATCGGACGAGCCGGCCGCACTCATACCGCTAACCACTCGGCCGGAACTGCCGCCGGTAAATGTCGGCTTAAGTACAGCAAAGACCGTCATTTCGCGCTTGCCGCTGAGGGCGTTGACCAAAGAGGCCAGCAAAGAACCGTTGTTGAAGCGGACCACGGTCTTACCGTTAATCTGGTTATCCTGGCGTGTCGGCGAAGTCCCGAATGCCGAGCGGGCATGATTGCCATTGCCGGAAATATCGTCCCACTCGAAAAGCGTACCGGTGTTGGCTACCGGCGACGCCGTAACGCTGGAGTAGGATATTGACAGCTGGTTGCCGGTCTTTAACAGGTGCCGGCTGCCGGATCCCGATGACCTGGTGAAAGCAAAGCCCATGCGGCCACCATTGCCAGCTCCGGTGGGATCCCAATTAGGATTGTTGACAATCTCTTGGGCTGCGGAAGTTACATCGAAAACCGTCTGGTTGCCGGGAGGGCAGTTGTTGCTGGAGACGCTGGTAAATGCGGAAGTGTGCAGAGCGGCGGTTGAAAGGGGGGTTTTGAGCTGGTTTGAAGCACCCTGTGTGAAAAGGTCCGGGTGAGGAGAAGAGGCTGATTTATAAAAGCCGTATATACGCTGGTTAAGCGTGCCGCTGGATCCGGCCGGGGTGGCGCACGCCAGCTTGATCGTTGCTGATGATATGACGGAATTTTTGGGGATGTTTACGCTGGAGAAAATCATTCCGTCGTTCAAGTACTTGGTTGAATTGCTGTTGCAAATGCTTGTGCTGAATTCCGAGGCGTCGCAGTCATGCATCTCAAAATCATTGCTCTGCCAGGCCGCCAGGGTTTGGGTGCCGTTGTCGGCTCTTTCTTCCAGGGTGTCGCGAGTGCTGTCGTTTATAGTGCCGTAAGTTGTGACTGGCGGGACGGTTGTTGTGGTGGTGGATCCTTTCAGGGTATTGATGTTAGAGGCGTCATACCAGGCCAGCGGCGCGAAGTTATCAGGCGTCTTGCAGACGGCATAGGTCCGGACGATTTCAGAGCGGATATCAAAAACATACAATGCGTTAGAGCTGGCCTTGGGCAGATAAAGCCTGCCGGTGCCAATTATAGTTTTCTCAAAACCGTCTGTGCTGGTGTTTTGGACATCGGCCTGCATAGTCACCCGGTAACGGCTGTTAGATGCGCCGGTTAAGCTTGTTTCGCCGGTACCGCTATAGTTGCCGCAGTTGGCGTTGTCGAACTGTTCTTGGGCGTAGTCAATGGCTGCCTTGCTGGCCTCCCTGGCCATCTGGATATAGGATTGCTTGTAGGAGAGGTTGAGCGAATTGTTGGCCTGGACAAGAGTGGCGTAGGCGATGCTGGTCATGATGACGATCAATATTATTATTGTCGGCATAATATAACCTTCTTCTTTAGCATCGGAGGCCCTGCTAGGTCGGTATAAGTATTTCACTGGTTTAGCTTCCTCAATCGCATGCTGGAGCTGGCAGTGATATTTTCCGCGTAAGCTTTATCGGCCAGATTAATGCTGGCTTTTACGCTTTCTGCAAGTTCCGGAGTGGTTATCACGGTGTTATTGGTATCGTAGTAGGTAACATCAAAGGAGCTGACGTGGTCGCTTAGTAGAACATCGGCGCGGCAGGTTGAGGTGGCGTTTGCAGACGGACAAGTCTGTTGCTGGTAGGACGTACCACACAGAGCCAGGCTGCTCGGTGCGCTTACCACACGTTTATAAAGGTTGGTTCCACTAACGAAGTAAATGACGTTGTTATAAAGGACGGAGTTGACGCCGTCCCCGTCCGGTGGAGTGCAGGTTGATTCGTTGATATAGACTGGCTGCCGAGTGCTGTCCCGGCGATTCTTAGTCAACGCCGCCGTACTGACGATCAAGGTCTTAGGCGTTGAGTTTGAAGTCCATCCTCCGGCCGGCTGATAGTTATCAATCAGGTTTGAGTTTAGATCGCTGGTAAACTGGTTGGCGTACCAAAGATCGTCCTGCAGACCAAAAAGAATATCTTGAGCTTCGAGCCGCAGGTTAAGCTGAGCGCTCTGCTTAACCAGTTGGCCGTACTGGTTGAAAAGGAAAGTGACTGTACCGATAGCCACTACCATAATAATCGGGCTGACCACCAGAAGCTCCACTAATGTAAAGCCGGCTTGTCTGATCTGCTTTATCATCGGCCCAATCCCTGCTTTTGGATAAACGTCGTGTATTCTATATATCTCTGTGTGGCACCGGAGCCAAAGGTAACCTTAACCACTACCTGTTTA
Source organism: Candidatus Saccharimonadota bacterium (assembly GCA_028288985.1). GTDB lineage: Bacteria > Patescibacteriota > Saccharimonadia > Saccharimonadales > UBA10212 > JAQGHE01. The sequence continues at coordinate 14,074 of JAQGHE010000021.1, read as the reverse complement.
AGTGTGCTGCTGCTGGTATTGATAAATACTAAGCCGGATCTGGGGCTTTCCAGTACACTTGGCAGGCTGCTGCTGAAATCTTCGACTTGCTGCAAGCTGCCGGTAGGAGTGGTGCTGGGTAGATTATTGAAGTTCAAATTCTCGTATTCCTGAAGTTTAGCGAAGGCTGTTTGGCTGGCCGAAGCCACATCCGTGCCCTTCTTGCTGATATTGGCTATGCCGGCGAAAGTCGTTGTGAAGGCAAGGAAAACTATGCCGACAACCAACAGGGTAATCAGCAGCTCCACCACGGTAAAACCTTTTGGAGATCGTTTCAAGGGCCAAACATCCCCAGGCATCACTTGCTTCATGCTTATGCTTAATTATAAACGAAAACCCCGGGAAACCCGGGGTTTAAGTGTGAACCGTTTTAATTTCAGGTTTAGTTCAATGACTGCTTATCGTATGTGCCGCCGGCTTCAAGCGTGGCTGTCAGTTTATAGCTGGTACAGTCGCCGCCTGTGCCGTTGTCACAACCGGTTGGAGCCGGTACGTAGGCGTAGGCGTTAGCAGCAGGAGCAGCTACTAATGAGTCGCTGCCGCCACCCTTAGGATCGACAAAGGCCGCGTTATCCAGTCCCTTTAGATTTGCTGCGCGGAAGCCAGTGCTGGCCGTTTTATCATTCATATTAGCTAGAGTCGGGTACTTGCCGTTCTGAGCCTGATAAGCCTCGATTTGGCTATGCAGTGCGTTAATGTCAGTCTTACGTTCCGTGTCCCGAGCTTTCTGCTGGATACCGTTATAAGTAGTTACAACCAAAGCGGCCAAAATACCGATAACTACGATTACGATCAAGAGTTCTACGATTGTAAAACCGCTTGCCGCTTTTTTCTTTAAGGAGATCATTGAGGTCCCACCCTTCTTATTAAATTTTTAACTATTTTTAAAGAGAACGTTTTGTTCTTCTGAACATGATTATAAACATGAGCGTATTGTTGTCAAGACAAACACGGTTTCAGTTTATCCACCGATGTTCTTGGATAGCGAGGCGATCGGTCCCATCACCGATGCCGCGATCAGACCAACCAGCCCGCCCAGCACGACAATCATCAAAGGTTCGATGATGCTGGCCAGCCCGTCAATGACGGCGTCTACCTCTTCATCGTAAAAGTCGGCTACTTTTATAAGAATCTCGCCGATCTTGCCGGTCTCCTCGCCTACACTCATCATTTGGCCGACGATCGGCGGGAAGAAGCTGGCGGCCAGGAGCTGCTTACCTAGCGGCTGGCCGTTCTTTACTTTATCGGCTATGCCTTCAAGTTCTTTTTGAATTACCTTATTACCCACGGCTTTGCCGGTCACCTCCAGCGAGTCCAGCACGGTTACGCCGGAGGTCATCAAAGAAGCGAAGGTCCGGGCAAAGCGGGCAATGGCAATTTTGGCGACAATCTTTCCAAATATCGGTACCCTCAGTAAAAAAAGGTGCCACTTATATTTGCCTTTCTCGGTCTTAATATAACGGCGGAAGGCCCAGCTTCCCCCAATCATAATAATTGCTATGAAAATGAAGTTTTTTTGCATAAAGGCGCTGGCGTTGAGCATCATCTGCGAGTAGATGGGCAGCTTGGCGTCGGGGCCGCCCAAATCTTTGATGATCTTGCCGATTTTGGGCAGCACGAAGAGCATGATGCCAAAAAAGGCGATGACTGTTACGGCTAATATTACCATCGGGTAAGCCATCGCCGAGCGGATCTTTTTGCGCATGGAGGCCTCCTTTTCCACCTGGGTAGCCAGCCGCTTTAGGATGTCATCTAAAATTCCTCCGGTTTCACCGGCACGCACCATGTTTACGTAGACCTCATTGAATACATTGGGGTATTTGCCCAGAGCATCAGCCAGAGCCGTACCGGCCTCGACGTCGCGGTTAATGCCGGTTATCACGCTCTTAAAGTATTTATTCTCGGATTGATCTGACAGAGTAGACAGCCCCCGCGGCAGAGGCACGCCGGCGCTTATCATGGTAGACAGCTCGCGGGTAAAAACCACCAGGTCGCGCAGCTTGACCTTTTTACCCCCAAAGCTTAGGGCCTTGGACTTACTGGCACCGGCTTCTTTTATAGTCAGCGGGCGGTGCCCCTGGTTCCTTAGGTTAGTTAGGGCATCCTCGCGATTTGGAGCGCTGACCACACCGGTAATATGCTGGCCGTCTTTATTAACTACGCTATAGGCAAACTCGGTCATTTAACGCTCGCTGGTGACTCTCATTATTTCCTCTAAGGTGGTTTGTCCCCGCAGGGATTTTATAAATCCGTCGGTCTGCATGGTTACCATGCCGTCTTTGACTGCCGCGTCCTGAATCTCCTCGCTGCTGGCGCCGCTGATGACCAATTTTTGAATAGCGGTGCTCATCGGCAAAACTTCATAAATACCCAGCCGGCCGCGGAAAGAACTGCCGGCTTCGCCGCTGATTCGCCATAGCTTGGTGATGGTATCTTCCGATGTTGAGAGTTCCGGGTCGGCGCCGATACCGGAGTTTTTAGCCTGTAGTTCCAGGGCGTGGATTCTCTTTTTGGTATCAGGATTGTCGCCCAGATCAAAGGCGGCCTCTATACGCTTCACCGTGGATTCATCTGGCGTGTAGGCCTCCATACTCTCCGGAAGCAGTCGGCGCACCAGACGCTGGCCTACGACGGCCCGGACCGTACTGGCGATTAAAAACGGCTCGATGCCCATATCCAGCAAGCGGGGCAGAGTAGTGGCGGCGTTGTTGGTGTGCAATGTGGAAAACACCAGGTGGCCTGTTAGGGCGGCCTGTATCGCCAGCCGTGCGGTTTCGCCGTCGCGGATCTCTCCTACCATGATGATGTTGGGGTCCTGGCGCAGCAGGGCCCGCAGACCATTGGCGAAAGTCATGCCGGCCACAGGATTCACTTGCACTTGGTTGACTCCTTGGATTTTATATTCCACGGGGTCCTCAATCGTGCTGATGTTGACGGCCGGCTGGTTCAACCGGCTCAAGATACTGAAAAGGCTGGTGCTTTTTCCGGAGCCGGTAGGGCCGGTAAATAAGATCATGCCGTGAGGGCGGGTGAGGGCGTTTTCCAGGTGTTCCAGGTTGCTCCCCCAGTAGCCCAGCTCCTGCAGGGTGGAGGCTTTGGTGGATTCGTTCAGGATACGCATTACCACTTTTTCGCCGTCGGCGATCGGCAGTGTGCTGACTCGCAGGGCGTACTGCCCGCTGCCAAGGGTGACCTTAAAGCGTCCGTCCTGGGGCATGCGGCGTTCATCGATTTTCAAATTGGATAGAATTTTGATGCGGCTGACTAACGCCGCCAGCACTTTTTTGGGCAGCTTATTGGTCTCGCGCAGTTGGCCATCCACGCGGTAGCGGATGGAAACGAAGTCTTCGCGCGGCTCTACATGTATGTCGCTGGCGCCTTGCTTGATAGCATACTCAATAATCAGGTTCACCGTTTTGGCAACCGGGCTGTCCTCAGCGACTTCTTCCTCGGAAACTTCCTCTTCGGCCGGCGCCGATGACTGCTCGCTGGCGATTACCTCAGTCAGTTCATTGCCGATGTTCCCGCGGTACTGATCCAGAGACGCCAGTATGTTAGATCGCATGGCGATGTAGACGTGGATGTTGCTGCCCAACTGTTTTTGCAGAAAGTTAAAAGCCTGGACATCATCAGGGTCTTCCATGGCCAGATGCTTGCTGCCGTCCTGCCCAACGTCGAAAAGCACGCTGTTATACTGGCGGGCGATATGTTCAGGGATAAGGTTCAGGACCTCTTTGCGCAGGTTACGCGGAGTAATCTCTACAAAAGGGACATCGATTTTAACGGCATAAAGCTGGGTAAGATCCTTCTCGGTCAGGGTATTATTTTCCAGCACCACGTCCTGGAGGCTTGTCTTCTCAGTTCTTTGTTGTTCCTGCAGAGCCCTGATTTCTTCGGGAGTAACCTTGTGGCTATCATGAAGCAAATCGAGCACAAGGCTGTCACTAATACGCATAAACCAAGTATAACTTAAAACTTATGCTTAACGGTGTAGAATGGGGTATATGCGCCTTGCCAAGATTCGGTCGAGGGTTATGCCGCGGGCGGTCCGGGGCTTCACTCTTGTTGAGCTTATAATAATCATATCCGTCATCGGGATTATTGCGGCCATTACCTATTCCGTAGCTGTGCCCAACTATCGGGAGCGTACGTATTTAACGCGCGCCACATCAGAATTACACACCATGGGCAATGCCCTGACTTTATACGTATCAAAATATAACGACTATCCGGCGGATGTAGCGAGAGGTATCCCTCCCGGTACGCAGGAATTCCTGCAGCAAGGCGTCAATAATGTATGGCCCAACGCGCCGTGGCCGGGCAGCATTTATGATTATGACCGCTGGGACGATCTTGGCATCATCCAAATAAGCATCCGCTTCTGCAACGCCGGGGACGACGCCACATGTAAAAAGAACTTTCCTAAAGAAAGCTGGGTAACAAGTTCGTGGGATTCCTACAGCTCCGTATATTTCTGTATCAAAGGGCCCTGCCGGGCACACCACGATAAGCCGATTGATTATCCGGCGTATTGCATTAATTGCGGTACCAAATCTCCCTTCTTCTAACAGACCTATGACCAGCGAATCACAGCGTTGCCGGCTCCGGCACTCCTTCATGCTGGGAAAGCATAAGCAATTTTATGCTTAGCACCCTTGGTATACTATTTAGGAAACTATAAGGCGAGTAAGCAAAGGGGTATAAAGTGGCGGACAAGACTAAAGCCAAAAAAACTAACAATCCGGTAGAACCTAGCGGCAAAAGCCAAGCCCTGCAATTGGCGGTTGACCAGATCGAAAAACAGTTCGGCAAGGGATCAATCATGCGCCTTGGTGATGCTCACAAAGTTAACGTGGAAACTATTTCCACCGGCAGTCTGGGCCTGGATATAGCCCTTGGCGGCGGCATTCCGCGCGGACGCATTATTGAAATTTACGGGCCGGAAAGCTCCGGCAAAACAACGCTGTGTCTTCATGCCGTGGCTGAAGTTCAAAAGAACGGCGGCACGGCAGCTTATGTGGATGCCGAGCACGCCCTAGACCCGTCTTACGCCGCGCGCCTGGGTGTTCAGACCGACAGCCTGCTTATTTCTCAACCCGACAGCGGCGAGCAAGCCCTGGAAGTCGTTGAGGCTCTGGTCCGCAGCAACGCCGTAGATATTATCGTAGTAGACTCTGTGGCCGCGCTAGTACCGCAGGCCGAAATTGAGGGCGATATGGGCGATGCCCACATGGGTCTGCAGGCCCGTCTGATGAGCCAAGCTCTGCGCAAACTTACCGGCGTGATCAGCCGCAGTAAGACTACGGTTATCTTCGTCAATCAGCTGCGTATGAAGATTGGCATTATGTTTGGCAACCCGGAAACGACAACCGGCGGCAACGCCCTGAAGTTTTATGCCAGCGTGCGTATGGATATTCGCAGAATCTCTCAAATCAAATCCGGCGACGCCGTCATCGGCAACCGAGCCCGCGTTAAGGTAGTCAAAAATAAGGTCGCTCCGCCTTTCCGCGAAGCCGAGTTCGACATTATGTATAACCAGGGTATCAGCCGCGAGGGTGACGTGCTGGATCTGGCTACCAACGCTGAAATCGTAGGCAAGGCCGGTGCCTGGTTTGAATATAAAGAAGAAAAAATCGGTCAGGGCCGCGAAGCCGCCAAAAATTACTTGAAAGAAAACCCCAAAGTTCTCGAAGAAATTTCGGCTCTTGTCCGCGCCGCCGCTATCCAGGAGTAGTAATGATAGTCATAACAGGTGCCAGCGGAGGTTTGGGCGGAGAACTAGCTAAATTGTTTAGCGAAAAGAACAAAAAAGTTGTAGGTCTCTCTCGCAACCCTTCGCAGCTGGAAGAAGTAGAAACCATCGAAACGGACTTAACCAGCCCGGAGAGTATTGAAGCCGCCGCCCAAAAAATTAATCAAATGGATGAAAAGCTGGAGGCTTTGATTAACTGCGCCGGGGTTTTGAGCATCGAGGAAATTGATAAAATCACGGCCAAAGAACTCGAGCGGGTATTCTCGACAAATGTTACGGGTCCCATACTGTTAACTTCGCTATTAATAGACAAAATCAAACGGGACGGAGCAGATATCGTTAATGTAGCCTCTACGGTCGGCACTAAAGCCTACGAGAATCAGGCTGCATATGGAGCCTCTAAGTGGGCGGTGCGCGGCTTCAGCGCTAATTTGCAGGTGGAACTAAAGAAGTTTCCGTGCCGTGTCATTAGCTTCTGCCCGGGAGGTTTCAAGACGAAATTGTTCGAAAAGGCTACCGGTGTGGACAGTACGGCTGAGGGCTCATGGATGACGGCTGAAGATATGGCCCGGTTCATGGTGCAGATTTTAGAGCTTCCAAAAAGTATGGAAGTCAGCGAAGTAATCGTCAACAGGAAATAATGACAGGGCTTAACCACGGCTTAACCGGAGCAGCAATTGCCCTAACGGTCAAAAATCCCGTTTTGGCTGTCCCCTTAAGTTTCGCTAGCCATTATATTCAAGACGCAGTGCCGCACTTTGACTATTTCGCCGGGAAGCACGACGAGTACGTGCTGCATAGAAGGTTCAATGTAGTTTTGGCAATTGATGCAATTTTGTCATTAACCCTGATGATTGTGTTAGCCTATCTATTTCCCTCTCAGAAATGGATAATCTGGGGATGCATGGCGGCTGCGGCTAGTCCTGATATCGTTTGGGCCTACTACTTTGGTTACGTTCAGCGGGTGCAGAATAAAAAAATTCGTTACGGGCACCTCACCCGTCTTCACAAATTTGTTCAATGGTCTGCCACGCCTCAGGGAATTATCGGTGAACTTGCATGGGCAACTATTCTTATAGCCCTAATTAGCAATATCAACAGATGAAGATTACGGCGATAAAGCAGCAAATTAAGAACCCGGAGCGGGTCAGCATTTTCGTTGATGAGAAGTACACTTTTTCGCTAAGTCTGGACGAGTTAGTAAAAGAAAAATTAAAGAAGGGTCAAGAGCTGTCTGAAGCCGACTTAAAGCGGCTGAAGAAAATTTCAGAAGACGGCAAGCTGCGGTCGCGCAGCCTGGAATGGCTGCTGGGCCGTCCGCACTCCACGAGGGAATTCAAGGATTATTTACGCCGCAAAAAGACGGAGGCGGAGCTGGTAGACCAGTTAATTACTGAATTCAGCCAAAAGGGTTATTTGGACGATGCCAAGTTTGCCGCCTGGTTCATCGAGATGCGGCAGCGAAGAAGCAAGAGCCCGCGGGCCATCCGCTCAGAACTGCTTGGAAAGGGGATAGCCGGGGAAGCGCTTGCTGAAGCCATGCAAAGCGATGACATTAACGAAGAAGCGGCCCTTAAAGAGTTGATCACTAAAAAACAAAAACAACCCAGGTATAAAGATGATAATTTAAAGCTGGCTAAATACTTAACAAGTCAAGGATTTAGCTATGACATTGTTAAAAAGCATTTAGCGAAAGATATTACGCAAGATTAAGCGGCGCCTGCGGGCGCTCTGGCAAATTTGCCCTCAGTACTTTTTACTTCTGAATCTTTGATCAAAATATAATTATCTGTAACTTCCAGAATCTGGTTGCGGTCGATTATCAATGTATCTTCGGCAGCAAAAACCTTTGTAATCGGGCGCTCCACGTATAACTTTTGGACGAACATGCCGTCGTTATAACTAAAATCCTGCACTTTGCCCAATTTGCTGCGCTTAGTTTTCACGGTCTTGCCGGAAAGATCAAAGTTTATATCCAAGGTTTCTTTATGGCGCACTAGATCTTCGGGCGCACAGAGTTCATCCTCGTCATTAATTGCTAGGCCGTTTGTCAGCCGGTCTCGGATGTCATCGGATAGCAGCACCAGGTTCTTGGTGCTCATCGGACTCTTGCACCACCAGCCTATAATTTTCAGGTTGTGAGGATTGATAATCGGCTCCAGTGCAATAGCCACTACCCCGCTGCTTCGCAAGCTAATAACATTGAGATTCTTCAGACTGGCGCTGAGTTTGAGCATATTTTCAGTATAGCGCTTAAGCAACCGTATATGAAGGAGCCTTTGTACTTTCAAAATGCTACTGCTTGCATGTAGTAAAATAATTTTCTAAAATCGCAAATAACAATGAAACGGATAGGTTTAGCAGCCTCCATCGCCGTGCTTGCAGCAGCGGCCTTTCTGGGTCAGATTGCCCATGCTGTTTGGGCGCCGAATGACCTAACTATCATCCAGCTAAAAATGACCGGCTCGGAAACCATAGTTATTGAAAATACCTCTGCGGCTAACATCAACCTCAGCAATTATCTGCTGCAGTATTTTAATAAATCAGCGCCCGCTTCCCTGGCGGTGCCGACCAGCACCCAACAGCTGCCCGGCGTGACGCTGCTGCCTAAGCAGACTATTTTGATAAGTGGCGACAGCTCTGTTACCTGCGGGGCGGCGGCTGTAGCTAATGAGTCTTTTACTCTAAGCGACACTAGCGGTTATTTAATGGCGGTCAAAGTTGCGCCTCAGCCTGACGGCAGTTTAGTTTTGGTTCCGCAGGATCATGTCAGCTGGACTTCTGCCGCCAATGGCGCCGATATCTCCCATGTACCATCCAATACAACCGATCCAAATGCTGTTTGGTATCGCAAGCTAAACGACGGCAGTTGGCAGCAGGCCGTTCTGGGCAGCGACTGTGCCACGCTGCTTACTTTAATTAGCCTAGCCGCCACACCATCATTTGTGCAGTGGGCAGATGGCACTATGGCGCCGTCGTCAATTATCAGCCTGGCAAGTTCCGGTTCGGGCGGCAGCATCCCCATTGCCGACATTGGCTTAGCCGCTCCGCAAATTACCGAAATCTTGCCAAACCCAGCCTCACCGCAAAGTGATGGCGAGGACGAATTCATCGAAATTTATAATCCCAACTCCGTAGATTTTGACTTGAGCGGCTTTAAGCTAGAGGTAGGTACGACTACAAAACGAAGCTACACCATCCCGGATGGTACTTATGTTGCTGCTAAGGAATTTAAAGCTTTCTTCTCGGTGGACACCGGTCTTTCGATGAGTAATAGCGGCGGCCAAGCAAGGTTAATCGATCCTCTGGGCACTGTTTTGAGCCAGACCGAACCATATGGCAGCGCCAAAGACGGGCAGGTTTGGGCGCTGGCAAACGGCCAATGGTATTGGAGCCTGGCATCCACGCCAAGCGCCGCAAATGTCGTCAATCAAGCGGGTGCTAAATCAACCAAAACTTCGACCAGCAAGTCCACTGCGGTTAAGGGTGCATCCACCAGCGCCGGCTTTTCTCCGACACCTAATTCTCCCGCTTCGGGTGCCTCAACCGCTGCCGTCCATCCATGGACTATTGCCGGGGTGGGCTCCGCCGCGCTACTATACGCAGGTTATGAGTACCGAGCTGATTTGGCAAACAATCTCTACCGGCTCCGCCGATACTGGGCGTCTAGGCGAAACCCTAGGCTCTAATTTATCCGGCGGCGAAGTGATTGAGCTGCGCGCCGATCTGGGCGGCGGCAAAACCACCCTAACGCAGGGCATAGCCCGCGGCCTGGGCAGCAAAGACGTAGTGTCCAGCCCTACCTTTACTCTCAGCAAAATCTATAAGTGCCCCGCCGATCTAGAGATCCATCACTTTGACTTTTATAGATTGACTGAGCCGGGCATCCTCAAAGACCAGCTGGCTGAATCTTTGAACAACCCCAAGGTGGTAACGGTGATTGAATGGAGCGATATTGTGTCTGACGTTTTACCGGCTGATAGACTAGCGATTAGACTGGCGCCAACTCCGCACGACCCGGATGAGAGGCAGATAACCATAAATTATCCCGAATCCAAAGCCGGCCTAATCAGAAAAACGGAAACGGCCTGGAAGGAAGTGCGTCCATGAAGGTCTTAACCATGCGAACCGATAAGCCGGAGGCAGAGCTAGGTGTCTATGAAGGCAAAAAACAAATCCAATATCTGAAGTGGGAGGCCCACAGAGAGCTTTCAGTAACTCTTCTAGATAAAACTGAAGAAATACTTAACAAGTCAAGCATTGATATGGAGCAGCTGGAGGGGATAGTAGTTTATAAAGGTCCCGGCAGCTTCACCGGCTTGCGTATTGGTATAGCCGCCGCCAATGCCCTGGCCTACGGTTTAAATATCCCAATTGTTGCCGCCAGCGGCGAAGTTTGGATAGCTGAGGGCACCAAAGAACTTAAAGCCGGCCAGAATGCTAAAGTCGCCCTGCCTGAATACGGTGCCCCGGCCAACACTACCCCTCCCCGGAAGTAGTTTGACAGCAAGACCGTATGGGTTAAAATTACGGATAGCATAAACAAAACAGAAGGATAATAAATGGCAGAAGGTTTAATTGATAATGTTCCAGTTGACCCTATGGAAAAAGCTGTTCCGGCCGCCCGCGAGCTAATATCAAAAGTTCCGGCTGAAATCGGCGGTGAAGCTGTGCGGGCGGAAGTAGAGATCGACGAGCAGGCGTGTTTGCAGGAAATGGCCCGGGCAGATCAAACTGAAACCGTCCTAACACCGGCCACCGTTAAGTCTGTAGTGCCTCCCACCATCGAAGCCCCACAGAAATAATTGCCAAAAACCCAGTCTAGACATATATTTATAAGTGGAATATCTAGAGTTATTGGGATTTCCAACTTGTTAATCTTAATTATAATTTGAACACCTAATAAACTGTCGCAGTCTTTTTAGAGGCTAATGAAGTGAAAGTGATTGCCCAAAAGGCACCGCGCAGATAAAAAGGTCTTCTACTAAGGAGGACATATGATTCTATCTATTGTGCTGGCAATAGCCGGTCTGATAGTTGGTGCCGGCGGCGGCGTGGCCGCGACCCGCTCAAGGAGTGGAAAGGCTGAAGAAGAAGCCAAAAAAGAACTGACTAAAGCCAAGCGCGAAGCCGCTGAAACAATCCGTAAAGCCGAAGAAGAAGCTGCGCGCAAAAGCGAAGAAGCCCGCAAGGACGATCAAAAACGCCGCAGCGAAATAAAAGATATCGAACAGCGGCTGCTGAGCCGTGAGGAGACCCTGGATAAAAAGCTGGACGAGCTGGATAAGCGCTCTGAGCGGTTGCGTACTTCGGAATCGGAAGTTGAGGAACTTAAAAACGAAATCAGAAGCATTCGCACCAAGCAGCAGGATAAGCTGGAAAAAATAGCCAAGCTATCCAAGAGCGACGCTACGGACAAGCTGATGCAAATGACCGAGCGGGATATCAAAAATGACCTGGCCGGTTTAATCGTTAAATTGCAAAACGAAGCTAAAGAAGAAGCCGAGGAAACCTCCGCGATGATTCTGGCGACCACCATGGAGCGCATGGCAAGCGAAGTCACGGCAGAACGTACCGTCACGGCCGTACGACTGGAAGACGAAGAGATGAAGGGCCGCATCATCGGTAAAGAGGGCCGTAACATCCAGGCTCTGCAGCGTGCCACGGGCGTGGACATCCTAGTCGATGAGACGCCGGGCATGATTGTGCTTTCCAGCTTTGACCCGGTACGCCGCGAAGTCGCCAGGCAAACTATGGAGATGCTGTTAAAAGACGGCCGGGTACATCCGGGCCGCATTGAAGAAGTGGTTGATAAGGCTCAAAAGCAGGTACAAAAGGACGTGGTCCGGGCCGGCGAAGATGCCGCCCGCGAAGTCGGTCTAGTTGGCATCCCTAAAGAGATCCTGCAGCTGCTGGGCGAACTTAAATACCGCACCAGCTACGGGCAAAATGTCCTTAAGCATAGTGTTGAAATGGCTCAGCTAGCGGCAGTACTGGCTGACGAGTTGGGGGCAAACGTAAAGACCGTGAAGTATGCGGCGCTAACGCATGATATGGGCAAAGCCCTTAGCCATAAGGTAGAAGGCAAGCACCACCACATCAGCGGCGAAATGCTGCGCAAATACGGCGCACCGGAAGAAGTCGCCCTGGCAGCAGAGCAGCATCATGATGATATGGACGCCACAAGCCTAGAAGCCCTGGTAATCCGAGTAGTGGACGCGGTAAGCGCCGCTCGTCCAGGTGCCCGCAACATCAGCGCCGAGAACTTCTCAGAGCGCATGAAGGATCTGGAGAACACCGCGCTTGGCTTTGACGGCATCGAGAAGGCTTACGCCATCAGCGCCGGCCGTGAAGTCCGTGTATTCGTACAGCCCAAATCGATCGATGACTTGCAGGCTATAAAGCTGGCGCGTGATATTGCCAATAAGATCGAGTCCACCATGCAGTACCCCGGTACCATCAAGGTAAACGTAATTCGCGAAACAAGGGCTATCGAGTTCGCTAAATAGTTAATAACAGAGGTATTCTGGTATAATACCTCTGTTTTATCGGGGTGTGGCGCAGTTGGCTAGCGCGCCGCGTTTGGGACGCGGAGGCCGGAGGTTCGAGTCCTCTCACCCCGACCAATAGATATTTCGGCTAAATCCACCAGCAAGTTGTAGGGTGGATTTAGTTTTTTAATAGGGATAGAATCGTTTCCTGCTCGCACGAGTAACGACTACAGCAAACTCGGCAAGGACGAAGCCCTATCCATATTGTTTGGCTTGCTTCACAGAACGCGCATCGTTGATGGGCTTTGGGAATCAATGTTTTCGCGCGGCGTCACGCAGAAGCTGCTTGAGCGATTGCTTGTGCTGGCTGCTGGTAAATAGCTTAATTCCAATACGCAACGTCACCTGTGAAGGTATAATCTTTTTCTTCCAGTTCTTCAAAAATGAGCTTTGGGAAAGAAAAGGCTACTGAGTTGATAAAGCCTTCCACGACAAACATTTCGCCCTTGTTCCCATAATTAACATTATCTAGCCACTTCTGTGGAACATACCTTGTAAGATTCCCAAGAACAAATAACATAGCAAACTCAACCTCAATTAAGTGTAATGCCTGACCTACATCAGGGTTCTGCATTACGAACTGAGTACCAGTAGGCTCACGATAACCAGGAAGGTATTCATCAATATTGTTAGGCATTACGCTTGTATAAAAAGAGGACTGCGGTTGTGTTTCTCGATTATAGAATGCCCTAAGTTGAGGTAAATGTTGCTCGAAGAACGCAAAAATATTGTTTTGACCAGTGGGCATTGTAGGCTGGTAGAGCATCGAGTTGAAAATTCCACCAAATACTACCATGTGCTCATCGCCTCTAGCGGTAGTACGAAAACCAGTGCCCTCAATTTTGAAGTACTTCGGTGGTTTCCCTGTATGTTCCTTGAAGCTCCTCCAGCTATTAGGGTGCATAGAAGTCAAGTCACCAAGCTCAAGCCTAGACCCATTCGAAAGCGGAGTGTCAGACCAACAACTATGTAGAAGTGAGAATACTGTTCTATCGCCCCCTGTAACAATTCCAAACTCTTTTAATAGGTTTGAGCTATCGTTGCGAATTGCCTCATCAGCGGGGTTAGACGCACCATTCGTCAACCCATGCGTATTCAGTCCTTTATCTCTCTGTACCGCATTCTCTAGCGTCAAGTCATTGTCGGCAAACATCATCAACGCCTTAACCATGTTTAATGCACCGTAGTAAAGAATGAGTGGCTTAATCGATAGCTCGCTAATCCTAGCCGTACTGAAGTAGGCTTCTGCTTGCTTAAGGGCATCCGCTACATGCTGAGCTTTTGATTTCCTAAGACCACTATCCATTGCGGGGAAACGCTTCTTTAGTAATTTGTCATTAAATGTAGGGTTCTGGTATCGCTTAATGTACTGCCATAAGCTTCTATATTTATCCTCGGAACGGACAAAGTATAAAGGAGCGTCTGCGTTATTGGCTGTGTGGTCTGGCTTAAAGTCTCTAATCATGTAGGTATAGTAATCCATCGGAGCTAAAATACGCACATGGATAACCAACCCATAAGACAATTTGAGCATAGTCGAAATACTATCTTGCGATTATTTATCGGCGACGAGTATGGCGTGCCTCTAGATAGAGAGCACAAGATGAAACCTGGATTAAATCAGTTCACTTGCTACGCTGTTCATATAGATGGCTACACGGAAAAGTTCAAGGCAATATGGACTTGTCCCGTTGTCTATGCGCGAGGTGGTAATGACATGTAAGGAACTTAG
>JAQGHE010000009.1 GCA_028288985.1 Candidatus Saccharimonadota bacterium | reverse complement strand
TGATGTATAAGAATCCATTGCCGGCAGTTAAGGAAATTCTGACCCATAGGCCCCACTTAATTATCGTGCATGCCGAGGCTCAGGGCGATTTTAACGAAGTTTTGGATCTCTGCCGCCAAGCTGAAGTAAAAATCGGCGTGGCGCTTTTGCCCGCTACCAGTCCGGATTATATCTTGTCTTCGCTGGACTTGCTTGACCACGTGCTGATATTTAGCGGGGACCTTGGCAGCTTTGGCGGTCATGCAGATTTGTCTTTGCTGGCTAAAGTAGAAACTTTAAAAAAGCACAAGCCGGATCTGGAAATCGGCTGGGACGGAGGAGTTAACATCCAAAACGTAGCGCAGCTTGTAACCGGAGGCGTGGACGTGCTGAACGTCGGCGGATATATCCAAAAAGCCGCCGACCCGGCCAAGGCTTATAGCGACCTTATGAGGATCGCTGACGAAACAGGCACTACTTAGGATAATAGCCTACTGAATTCAGCCGTTCATAAGTTATAACCGACGACTCGCTCCCTTCGCGAAGGTTTACGGTCATTGATGTGGCACCCACTTTGGAGGGCAAATGAAGCGGCAGGCGCAGATTAACGTAACGGTGCTTGTGTGGGTGAATTGAGTTCTGTGCTTCCCATGATGCTAAACCCTGTACAAAAGCGACCAGCGCCCGGAGGCCCACGGTTTTAGCTTTTATCTCTTCGGCAGCTTCCAGCTTCTTTACGCCAAAAACAGACTTTCCTTGATCTACAGTATCGAGTACCAAGCCATATCCCTCTTGGGATACATATCTACCGGCCCAATGAATGCCTGTGTCGGCTTCGGGGTAATTATAGGGCTCGATATCGGATTCCACGCCGACCAATCGATTAAAGGGTCTGACTTTCTCTAAAAGCGCGTGGGCGGCGACCATATCATCGGCACCAACCAGGGTCAGCTGCTCTCGATTGAATTTGATGAGTGTATCCGTCTCCAGCTGCTGCGGGTTAAAGTATTCACCCGGAGATAATATTTCTGCGGGCGGCGGGACTGAGGGGGCTATCTCAAGGGCTTTAAGCTGTGAATAAGCGTTATAAATGGCTTTGCTTTTCATTGTAGGTTGTTTTGCGGGGGTCGGAGCATCGAGAGCAATGCTCTCACTAAAGGGCATCCAATACTTCTCGCTAAACACATCAACAGGGGGTGAGAATTCAGGCCTAGTCATTTATGCTATTGTAGCATAAAAAGAAGAGTACGTCAATATAACGCCAATCTTATGCTTTGGGTTATAATCTTAAGCAATATGGCGGGCACCAAAAAAAACTATTCGCTCGACGCTTTGCAGAAGAAAGCCAATGAGATCCGGATTGATATTATCAAAATGCTGGAGCACGCCGGCAGCGGCCACTCTGCCGGACCATTAGGACTCGCTGATATATTCACGGCACTATACTTCCAGGTCATGAAAAACGATCCCAAAAATCCTGACTGGGAGGACCGCGACATTCTACTTCTGAGTAATGGCCACTGCGTGCCGGTGCGTTATGCCACCATGGCCCACGCCGGCTATTTTGATAAAAAAGAATTGATGACGCTGCGCCAGTTCGGCAGCCGCCTGCAGGGCCACCCGGAGCGGCTCAAGCTGCCGGGCATGGAAACCACCAGCGGTCCCTTGGGCTGCGGTTTATCCCAAGCCTGTGGTATGTCTTTAGCTATGCGGATGGATAAAATTCATCACCGCTGGGTTTATGTAGTGATGGGCGACGGCGAGCAGGATGAAGGCAATGTTTGGGAGGCCGCCATGCTGGCCGCCAAATATAAGCTTAATAACATTATCGCCATAACTGATCGCAACAACATCCAGATAGACGGCCCGACTGAAACCGTGATGCCGCTTGATGATCTTAAGGCTAAGTGGGAAGCCTTTGGATGGCACGTTATTGATATCAACGGCAATGACATCGAGGCCGTAATTGAGGCCTGCGATATGGCCAAAGCAATTGTTGAAAAGCCGGTGATGATCATCGCCCATACTATACCTGGCAAGGGCGTGGGCTTCATGGAGTACGATTTCCACTGGCACGGCAGCCCGCCAAATCATGATCAAGCGGTCGAGGCCCTAAAAGAACTGCGCACCCTGGGCGGCAAGATTCGGAGCGAACACGAATGAGTGAAATGCACCTGGCCTCGCATTTTGACCAGCTGGAATCTACCCGCAAAGGCTTTGGGCGCGGTCTTTTGAAGGCCGGAACCCTTAGCAGCAGCGTTGTGGCGGCCTGCGCCGATCTGACCGAATCAACTCAAATGCACCTGTTCGCCAAGGAATTTCCGGACAGATTCATTGAAATTGGAGTGGCGGAGCAGAATCTGGTCACGGTAGGATCGGGCTTGGCTGCGATGGGTAAAGTTCCTTTCGTATCAAGTTATGCAGCCTTCAGCCCCGGCCGGAACTGGGAGCAGATCCGCACGACGATTTGTCTGAACGATCGTCCGGTAAGGATTGTGGGATCACACGCCGGCCTAAGCGTAGGGCCGGACGGCGCAACGCATCAGATGCTGGAGGATATCGCCTTGATGCGAGCATTGCCGAACATGGTAGTTATTGCTCCTTGCGATAGTATTGAGGCCGAAAAGGCCACCCTGGCTCTTGTGACGGATCCCCGGCCGGCATATTTACGATTAGCTCGTGCTGATTCGCCGATTGTCACCACAGAGCACACTCCCTTCCAGATCGGCAAAGCCTATTTAATGCACGAAGGGGCGGATGTAACGATTATTAGTACCGGCA
Organism: Candidatus Saccharimonadota bacterium; assembly: GCA_028288985.1. Classification (GTDB taxonomy): domain Bacteria; phylum Patescibacteriota; class Saccharimonadia; order Saccharimonadales; family UBA10212; genus JAQGHE01. The sequence continues at coordinate 7,980 of JAQGHE010000009.1, read as the reverse complement.
CGATGACCGCGCAGGCTTTGATGGCCGCCAGGAGTTTATTTAAAGACGGCGTCCATGCCGACGTGCTGCATGTACCAACCATCAAACCTCTCGACACCGAAACGATATTGGAAAGCGCTAAAAAAACCAGGCACGTCGTAACCGTGGAAGAAGCCCAGATTAACGGCGGACTGGGCAGCGCCGTAGCCGAACTTTTAGGCGAGAAATTGCCAACGCCAATGAAAAGGATGGGCATGAACGATAGGTTTGGCGAAAGCGGCAAACCGGAAGAGCTGCTGGAGCATTTTGGATTGACGGCTAAGCATATTGCTTTGGCGGCGCATCACCTAATGCTGGATCACACAAACCACAAACACTAAGATGCTTTTCGCAGCTGGCACATTACTGCGTTGCAGACTGGAATTTCAGATTTTATGGAAATCATTCGCTTGAATTAGATGCAAATCTTGGCCGTCATGCTAAATAGTTGGTGATTGTAAGCTTAAGAAGTAAACTAAAATAAGTAATATAGGGGTGGGGAATGCCGTTAACACTAAGACAAATCAGAGATAACTGTCAAAAAGCCCGTGAGACGATGGACAGAGCCCGAGCCGAACACTTCGCGCTTGGTGCCTTTAACCTCGACAACCAAGAAACGCTGATTGCTGTTGCTAATGCCGCACGTAAAAAGAACGCTCCGGTTTTAGTCGAGGTTAGCAAGGGCGAAGTTGATGCCATCGGCCTCGATAACATCCGCGATTTGGTGGAGAATTATAAAGCCGAGTACGGCGTAGAAATATATGTAAATCTTGACCATAGCCCCACCGTGGAAGATGCCATCGCCGGTATTGAAGCCGGTTTTGAGTTTATCCATATAGATATCAGCCAGGCCAATCACGATGCTACCGACGAAGATATTATCGCCAAAACAAAAGAGGTGGTAGCAGCCGCTAAACTTACCGGTGCGCTGGTGGAGGCTGAGCCGCATTATTTTGGCGGGTCCAGCAACGTCCACCAGGAGAACATAGATTATGAAGAGATCAAGAAGACCTTCAGCACGCCAGAAGGTTCTAAAGCTTTCGTTGATGCAACCGGTATAGATACCTTCGCGGCAGCCGTCGGTAACTTGCACGGTCTTTACCCCGTGCCCAAGGCGCTTGATCTTGAGTTGCTTTCTAGAGTGCGGGCCGCCATCAATTGCAATATATCTCTGCACGGCGGCAGCGGTACGCCGGGCCACTATTTTATAGAGGCCGTCAAAATCGGCGTCACCAAGGTTAACATCAATAGCGACATGCGCATGGCTTACCGCACAACCCTAGAGCAAGTGCTGGCTGAAAATAAAAGCGAGTACGCTGTCATAAAACTCATGGGCACGGTTATAGGGGCCGTTCAGGAAGTTGTGGAATCCAAGATTGATATGTTCAACAGTTCAAATAAGGCAATGCCCCGGTAATTAAAAAAGACCCTTTGCTGAGGGTCTAGATATTAACTCCGAGGGAGAGGGAAGTCGCCGGACGGCGACCTCAACCCCTCCTCGGTGCGGATATTAAAGCTATCCGCGGACTGTCGAAGCGTCAGGAGAACCTCTTGCCGAAGACGGCAAAGAAGATTCCCACCACCAGGAGCAGGCCGGCCGTGAAGTACATCATGCCGACGGTCGCCTGGTGGAGCGTGTTGATCAGAACGATGAAGCCGCCGATAGCGGTGCCGGCTCCGAAAGTGCGACACGCGGTCCCTTTGCTGACGAGTCCCGGGTTCTTTCTCATGCTTACAAACGAGCTCTGTCCTGGGCGCGGGGCGAATGGATCATCCCGGCGGTGACTTTGGTCATTCATACTTCTCCTTTCCGCTTTGCCCGCCTAAGCTTGCAAAGCTTTGGTGGGGCCGCTAGAAGTTCGCGACGTTGAAGTAGATATTGTCTTCATCTTCGACGAGTTCGCCGATCTTGATCGCTTTGTCGAGGGAATCGCGGACGCACTCATCGCCATAGTGTTGGCCATAGCGGTGGACGATTTCCCAGCGGGACTTCGCTTCGGGAAATCGCAGCCGGAGGCTATGCACGATCTTCCACATCAGCTCCTCGTTGACACGAGTGGCCACTGTGGGATTGCGGCTGAACAACGCGGTAAGCATTGCTTTCCTCCCGGAGGTTGTAGGGCTCAGAAAATTGAATGAACGTGATTCGAAGAGAACTTCCTTCGGATCACATCTATAGAATTTTATTCCAATCTGATGTGACTCGAAAAGTGCTATCTGGGAGGCGCGGCGGCATTTCTGCGCGCGCCTCCCTATCTGCGCGGAATCAACCGGATCCGCTACGGTTTAAAAAGCCGGGCTAGCTGAGGGTGACCAGGAGACCCGCGACCAGTAGCACGAGGCCGGTGGTGCTCACGATGGGGTCCGGTATCCTTCTCCCTCGAACATCCTGAAGGATTCCGAAAAGCAGTCCGGTTCCAATTCCCATCATGGCGATACCGATGTCTCGATGAGTCATTGCTTCTCCTTCCCGGCGCTATGCGGCCAGTTTTAGACCCTTTTCTTGGAGTCCTTGCTTGACTTCGGCTAAGCAGGCCTTGCCGAAGTTCGGGATCCGCATCAGCTCGTTCTCGTTGCGGAGGACGACATCGCCGATGGACTGGATTCCGACCCACTTCAGGCAGTTGTACGCGCGCGTGCCTACCTCGAGTTCCTCGATTGGAGTTCTGTTCCATTGTCGTTGAACCAGTTCTTCAGGTGTCGGCACAACGCATTGAGCCATCCGACGGATGGCCGCACGGCCGTTCGGCTTGGTGAGCGCGAAAATGTCCTCGGGGCTACCGCCTAAGGCCTTGACCTCGGTGACAAGCTTGGCGAAGAGCTCCGTAACCAGCACGGCGCCTCCCACCAGGTATTCCGCTTCTGACTCTTTCACGAGAGCCCCTTTCGGGCATTGAATTGTAAGGTACGATAACTGCGATCCTTTCGGATCACATTTGTAGAATTTATATTCCAGTGATGTGATTCGAAAGTGTTGTGTGGGGGCGCGCTCGATGAGCGCGCCCCCTTGTTGAAGCCTGTTGAAGAGCTAGATCGCTAGGGTGTTCCAGACCTCCAGGTGCGTTTCCCCGAGCACGTCGGTGATCCACTCGCCAAGCCCGCATATGGTGCCGATCGACAACATTGGGTCTTGGGCCAAAGCCGCTTGAGCGAGCTGAGAGATCTCGAGGATCGACGAATCAGCCACCCACGCAGCGCGGGCCGTCAAGAGCAGCTCGTTCAGCAGGTGCTGAAGCCGCTCTTTGTGGGCTTGACCACACAGCTTTTTCAGCTCGGCGGTCGTCTTATCGCCGAAGACGAGCGTTGTCACCTCTCCCTTGACGTTCTCGCCCGCATCTCTCGCGGACCAGTCAGTCAGAGGAACTTCGATGTGATCGTAGAACAGCTTGACGAAACCGTGCGCCCTCTCGTCCGTGCGGCTGAGCTGCCCGGCCACCTTGAACATGATGGCGAACTCACTCTGCGGCCGGTCGTACAGGTAGAGCTGCAGGGGTCGCAGCAGGTGCGGATGCAGAATGCGCACGCCGACCTCGAACCCGCTCACATGGAGAATGTGCCCGAGGTCCCTTTCAATGTTCGCCACTTGGCGAATTTGAGCCAACACGGCTCTCTCCTTTCGCGATGGTGCCCGGTACTTCTTTTTCCCAGGCTGCCTTACCGACGTCTAAAGTTAAACGCCAAAAAGGCAGTCTGGATTTAGGCTTCAAATTGTATAAAGAACTATCGATCCTGTATCGGATCACATTTGTAGAATTATTATTCCAATCTGATGTGATTCGAAAAGTGTTGCTGGGAGGCGCGGCGGCATTTCTGCGCGCGCCTCCCTTCGAACGATTGAAGCCCTAGCTGGTTGAGCTATGGGCGGCCTCGGCCTCTGCGACTTCCAGCGCTTGCGGCAGAAGTGGCGGTGTGAAGTTGTCAGGTCCCCATTCGTAGCCGAGCAGCTGTGGGCATACCCACTCGCAGTCGAGACAGACTTCCACCATCTCGTGCTCGTTACCCACCCTGGCGGGGACGCTACGGGTGTTGGAGTGTTTGCATTCCATCTGCTTCTCCTTCCCGGCCTAGGTGTTGACGGGGGCCCGCGACTTGCGGTCAGCGATGATCGTGTCGTAGTTCTCGACCCCGGCGATGACGAGCTCGTCGAATGTGACGCTGTCGCTGTAGCTAGTGAGCGCCCCGTTGATGAACTTCGCGAAGGACTCATCACCGTCTTCGTCGTACCAGTACTTGATCCTCGCTTTGAGGGTTGGGTCGTTCAGGATCTCGCTCAGTAGAGCAAGAGCATCTTCGTCGGTTTGGACGAGCTCTTCGACGGCCCCGTACCAAGCGTCTGAGGCCTCAAAGACATCGCCGTCCACGAACTCCTCCTGGTGGAAAAGCTCGACAGCCCGGTCAACAATCTGTTTAAGCGTCACTGCTTTTACCTCCTAGTTGATTAACATCTGCGAGCGAGCAACTTTATTAAATTACCTCTTCGCAGATGTCAACACTCGCCTCGCACTTGGATGCAGTGCAAGGAAGCAAGGAGGGACGAACGAGCCGTATTAGACATACGGTGAGTGAGTCCCGCACGCAGGTGACATAGCAATGCGCCAAGAGCGGTTAGGCAAAGCGGGCTATGCCCAGTTTGTTAACCGCGGTGCGTGGGGCGTGTAGGCTTCAATCTGTAAATGTTCCACCCAATCCACCCTAGAGGTCGATCAGATGATGCAATTATACACCATTTGCACTCCTTTGTCAATTTGTGGCAGAGGTTGGCTTAAGCGCTTTTATGCTACAATTAGCCTAAGCTTTAGCAGGATGAAAAAAGACTAAAATATGGCTCAAAAACAACTGGATGTTCTATCGGTGGGTGATGTTGTTACAGACGCCTTTATAAAACTACTCGACAAAGAAGAGAAGGTCGAACACGGGAAGGATGGTGATTGGCTAGCTATACCCTTCGGCGTTAAGCTGCCATATGATCACGCTGAAGTAATCGCCGGCGTGGGCAACTCCCCTAACGCGGCGGTATCTTTCGCGAGACTAGGTCTAAACTCCGGCCTAGTCGCCAATGTAGGCGGCGATGGCTGGGGCCGAGAAATCATAAAAGCGCTGGAAGAATCTAAAGTTGATACCCGCTTCGTGCACATTAATCCCGGTAAAGTCAGCAATTATCATTATGTGCTTTGGTACAAAGAAGAGCGCACCATTTTAATCAAACACGAAGAGTACGAGTACCATTGGCCGCGATTTAGGATCATCGATATTCCAAGGTGGGTATACTTCAGTTCTATCAGTAAGAACGCCATGGAATATCATGACCAGCTGGCCCACTGGCTGGAGGCTCATCCGCCCGTAAAGCTGGCTTTTCAGCCCGGGACTTTCCAGATTGAGGCTGGAACGCACCGGCTTAAGAAAATTTATCAGCGGGCTGACATACTAGCCGTTAACCGCGAGGAGGCAACCGAAATTTCTGGCGGCGACCACGGTAATGTGCATGACTTATTCGATAAACTGCACGAACTTGGCCCCAAAATAGTTCTGATAAGCGACGGCCACCACGGCGCCTACGCCTCTGATGGCAGTAATCGCTATAAAATGCCGATTTATCCTGATCCTAAGCCGCCTTATGAGCGCACTGGGGCCGGCGATGCCTTTACTTCGACCTTCGTGGCGGCCATCATGAAAGGCGCAGACCTGGAGGGAGCGCTGCTTTGGGCGCCGATTAATTCCATGAACGTCGTCCAGCACGTGGGCGCGCAGGCCGGGCTGCTAACCGAGAGCCAGCTGAATCATTACCTGCGTACCGCACCAGCCCACTATCACCCCGAAAGGTTTAACTAGGGAGCCCGCTAAGATGCCTGCACATCTGGCCAGCCTGGTAGGCGAATCAGAAAAATCACTGACTAAAATTATCAGTAAATTTGAGGAGTTAAGTGGCTTTAATGGCGAGGATATCCGCCTGGTGACAGATATAAAAGCGGATACCCGGCGCAAGATTGAATCGCTTGGACTGGATCCGCACGATACTACCGGCCAAGAGCTGCACCACGCGCTGAGGGCCAAACTTCAAGCCGACAGCCAGCACTTGGCCAGAGCGCTGAATTTTAAGGATAGCGACGATGTGGACAGCCGCATCAACAAGCTTACGGACTTTGCAAGGCAATCTGCCGGCGAAGCGCCAGTGCTGGCACTAAAGGCAACTGCCGCCAAAGAACTGCTACGTAAAAATCCGCCAAAAAAACTTATGAAGCACCTGAATTACCGTAGTTTGGAATCTCTACTGAAAAGAGAAGATATGAGCCAGGTTTTTGCGGCCGCGCCGGCGATAGAAGCGGGGGTATGGTCAAAGAGTTTGGCTAAAGCGGCAGCTAAATTAAAACCCGCCGACTTTGAGACCAGGGAGATTAAGTTTCTATCAATGAACTCCAAGCGGTGGGCCTTGGCAACTGATGACGGAAGGCCGGTTACCGATGTACCCCTGATGGGCGCGGTAGCCTGCTGGCCGGCTGAAGTCTTTGCCCGGCAGGAAAGTGTCTACAGCGCGCTGCTCTTACTGCAAGCGGCAGAGGCGCTGGAGACGGATAGCTTCTATCTTAAAACTAATCAGTTCAGCCCGGATTTCGGTAAAATGGTGGCCAATTTGTTCGCTAATGGTGAGCAGCAGCCGCTACTGATCGAGGGGCAGCCATTTTTCAGCTGGTCGCACCTGCGATGCATGTTTGAAGATTATGAGCAGCCGTTAACCAAACTGGCCAATGCCCACCCCGTGCTGAGCTGGTGGAAGGACTCGGCTTATCTGGCATTTCTTGATGATGAGCCTGTGTCTCTCAATTTGGGTGACAACTTAAGGTCTTCCTTAAGCGGCTCGTCCTACAAGAACCGCCACACTGGCAGTTTTACCCACCGGGTTCGCGGCGAGTTGCTTAACCGTTACACCAAGTATCAGACCGTAAAAAATTATATACTTAACCAGTTTGATGATACATTTATAGCAATAGAGCCGGTACCGGCGTATGAACTGGACAGCATAACCTAAAGGGTGGAACATGTATCAATTTTGTGTATCCGGAGCAGCTAAAGGCGACAGCGTAGAGGAAGGCAAAGAGCTGGCAAAACGAGCCGGGCGGGCTATTGCCAAGTCTGGCCATAGTTTGATGACGGGCGCCACAACCGGCCTGCCCAATTATGCCGCCGAGGGCTATAAGGCGGGAGGCGGCAAGATGAGCCTTGGTATTAGCCCGGCTGCCACCAAAGTCGAACATGTCGTTAAATATCGCCTGCCGACGGAGGCTTATGACACTATTCTTTACTCCGGGCTGCACTATGTGGGCCGTGACGCGCTGCTGATAAGCTCCGCGGACGCTGTCATCAGCATCGGTGGAAGAATGGGAACTTTGCACGAATTTACGATAGCCGTAGAAACCCGCACACCGATAGGTTTTTTGCAGGGAGCCGGGGGCATAGGCGACGAGATCCCGGCGCTCTTGGAAATCCTGCCCAACATTCATAAGGACATGGTGGTATTTGAAACTGACGCTGAAAGGTTAGTCGAAAAATTGACCAAACTTCTGGATAAAATGAATAAGAGCTATCACAACGTCTACCGCGATTGATTTCCTAACAACTTGCGGTAATCTGAAGGTAAGTTCGACACAATACAGCTTCAATAACTGTAAGTTGATACAATTAGGAGATGGCTAAGTTCCAGTTGAAGAGTGACTATCAGCCCGAAGGCGATCAGCCTTCGGCTATTGCTCAATTGACTGAAGGTATAAAGTCCGGCGAGAAAAGTCAGACTCTACTTGGCGTAACCGGCAGCGGTAAAACTTTCACGATGGCCAATGTTATTAATAATATCCAAAAGCCTACGCTGATACTCAGCCACAACAAAACTCTGGCCGCGCAGCTTTATAACGAGTTTAGGATGTTCTTTCCGGATAACGCCGTCCATTATTTTGTGAGTTACTTCGATTA
>JAQGHE010000022.1 GCA_028288985.1 Candidatus Saccharimonadota bacterium | reverse complement strand
TAGCGGTGATCTCGTCGATGACGTCGGATTTGTCCAGTGCGCCTGCGATGTCGTTGACCACGACGGTCGCGCCCGCTCGAGCAAGCCCGATGGCCACCAGAGAAAGGATGCAGGCGCTGGAGATGTTCTATACCTATTGCGGATTCGGCAACCTGCAGCTTCAAATCGTCCACGAGCTCCTCGAGTTCACTTCGCTGACAACTCGGCGCCGGGCTGAGCTCACTCTGCTGATGGCAGAACTCCTCGATCGGCTCGACACGGGCCCAATGTACCCCGCAGAGCGGGTGGCCGTGGCGCAGGACGCACTGGCGCTGGCCCAGAAGCTGGGAGACAGAAAGATGATCTCATCGGCAAAGCGCCTCTTCAAGAACTACCGAAAGTGGTACACGCCAAAGCGCAAGCACAAGCCGCTCCGGCGATGAGACGAAGCACAAGCCCCTCTCCCGGCGCAAGCCGGGCGAGGGGCTTCTCAATTTTTATAAACAAAAACTACTTATCAAATACTTTTAGTTTCAAGAAATTTACTAGCGTGCCTACACTCAAAATCACGGCCCAAAATACTACTGTAGCTATAGGTATAATAGCCCAAATGTTAAACACCTTACCCCAAAAATCACAGGGCCACGTGCTAAGGGTTCCGCAAACCGGCTGTTGACCAATTAACCAAATAATAACTGGGTCAGCCAATACACCCAAGAACAAAGATATAAGAAAAACTCGAATAACAAATGACTTTTTGAGCATTTGCTACTTACCGAGCAAGTATTCGGCCATCGCTTCTTCGCCGCCGGCTATGGCGATTCTGGCTTCTTCAACTCTATCTTTGAAAGGAACTCTGGCAGCCTCTGCTTCCAAATGTTCTGCGACCTGGCGATCTAGAAATGGAAAACCCGATGTTTCTGTCCCCAGGATTGTTGCGCCTCCCAGGCTTCTTAGTCTTTGCTCATCATCACGAAATGACTGTTGCGCTCTTTCAAAGTTTGCCATATAGCAATCTCCTTATTTGCTAGTATTATACGCCCAAAACGGCGAGATCGGGCAACAGCCGGGTTCTGCTTCGGTTTAGGCCTATTGCGTAGTTTGGGCACTTGTCCGCTTAATAAAAAAGCGCCAAGGCGCTGCGAATGGTTACGCGCGCCCTTGGCGCTATGGCGGGGAGCTGAGTGCTCAACCCGCCCATATGAGGAGGCCTTACCACGCTCCCTTTGGGTCAGTCAGCCTGACCTTTGACGGTAGCGGCGGCGATCAGGATCAAGATGCAGAACTCGCAGAGCAAAAAGCCGGCGAGCATCTTGTGTTGATACATCTTTACGAACCCGGCCACCCCTGCAGCGGCGGCGATGACTGCCAACACTACTGCTGCGATAAGCAATTTTCTGTGCTCCTTTCGCCTCAGCGGGGGATGTCGATCCGGACACTGTTCGGAGGGAAGATATAGCTGCTCAATTGGTAATTGAGGCGGCCCACGACCGCGATATCGATGTAGTCGACGATCACCTCATCTGGGTGAGTGTCATTCCACTTCTTCGCCCGTTCAGCTACCCCTTGAGCAATGCCAGGGGCTAGTCGCTTGAGTTTCTCGATGGACGGCTTGAGGATGAACGTCTGGGTCGGCCGCACTTCACCGGGGCCTCCAAGACGCCGTGGTCTGGGCCCAAGAATTTCATGACTCTTATAACAGCCGTACATCCTAGACACTAGGACGTATCTCAAATTTCCTCCTTAAGAGAAAGGGCTAGCCTCGAGGCTAACCATGGCCAGCCCGAAACAATTAGCCATATTTTACAACAATAATAACTCTTTAGCAACAGGGGAGTCGTTTGAGCCTTAGGTATTAGAGGATTAGCATGGCATCGCCGAAGGAGTAGAAGCGGTACTGCTCAGCGATGGCGTGGGCGTAAACTCGCTGCATCTCGTCAACCGAACCCATCAAGGCAGCTACCAGCATCAGTAAAGTGCTTTTGGGGAGATGGAAGTTAGTTATCAGGCTATCCACGGCTTTGAACTTGTAGCCTGGGGTAATAAAAATGTCGGTTGAGCCGGAAGCTTCTTTAAAATTCGGACCGACACTTTCTAGAACACGAAGGGAAGTCGTGCCGACGGCGGTAATGGATTTGGCGCCATTCAGCACCTCCGCTGCCTCTTTAGACAAAAAATAATCCTCGCTATGCATCTTGTGACTGCCAATGTCATCTGTTTTAACGGGCGCGAAGGTGCCAAGCCCGACGTGCAGCGTCAACTTGGCGATCGGATGGTTTTTGCCCAGATTTCTCAGCTGCTCGGGCGTAAAGTGCAGCCCGGCTGTCGGGGCCGCTTTGCTGCCTAGCGGCTCCGCGTAGACCGTCTGATATTCTTCGCTCAAATTCTCATCCTGCGCGATATAAGGCGGTAACGGGGTTAGCCGATACTTATCAAGCAGCGGGTCATCTACTGGCCGGCTCAGCTTCAAAACACGGATGCCCTCAGGATCCACCGATAATGTTTCTACCTTAAGCTTATGCAGCCCAATCTGAATACCTGCATGCATACCTGTCCGGAATCTTTTGCCGGGGCGCACCAGAGCTTTGACGGTGTATGGATCAACCGTTTGAAGCACGAAGATTTCCGTGCTGCCAAAACGCAGGCGGCTTTTTTCTACCTTAGAGTCATTCAAGGTCAAAGTGGTTCCCGGCAGTAAGTGTTTATCAAGGTTGTAGAAGTAATCGTCAATTATTTTGGTAGTTTTACGATCATAGATAAGCAACCGGGCGTGGTCGCGCGGCTGGGCCGGAGCTTGGGCTATTAGCTCCTTGGGCAGCGTAAAATCAAAGTCAGTCAGCTTCATCTGCGCTTTCAGTCTACCTGCATTTCTATCTGTTACGCAACTTCCGCGCCCGGTAATTCTACTTATGCGATACAATAATCCGATTATTTTTGCTATACTAATAGCAATGCAGAAGTTAACCGCCGATGAGGCGCAGGAGCGTCTTACCCAACTTAAGGGATGGACCATCGATGACGGCAAGCTCAAAAAAGACTTTGGTTTTAAGGGCTTTACCACCGCCATTGAGTTTATGAACCGCCTGGTACCGGTTGCTGAAAAGCTAAACCATCACCCTGACTGGGCCAATTCGTATAACAGGGTTACCGTCAACTTGATGAGTCACGATGCCCGCGGCCTGACAAAAACCGACTTCATATTCGCTCAAAAAGCCGACGAAGTCGCCGCCGAACTCCAAAGATAAGCAAATCCTCTTAGAATAAGCGTCTTGTGCACATGGTTACGCACAGCTTATGCACAAAAATCGTTTGCCTTTGTTGACGCGGGGACAAGTTGGGTATAAGCTTTAGGAACTGTCGTCGCAAGATGACATACGACCTAGCCAGCAATGGCGAAAGTCGCGCAATAAAGAGGCCCCTCAAAAGGCCTTTTTTTGTTTTAGGTCGCCTTTTTAATACTGCTGCGTGCGATAATAATAACCGTGAACAACAAGTTTGAAGAGGCGTATAAGCTACTCAATCCTAGACAAAGAGAAGCGGTTGATCTAATTGAAGGCCCGGTTTTAGTTATTGCCGGACCCGGCACCGGTAAAACCCAGCTTCTCTCCACGAGAGTAGCCAACATTATAAAATCTACCGACGCCAAGCCCGCTAACATCCTGTGCCTGACTTTTACCAATAAGGCCGCCATAAACATGAAAGAGCGCATCATCGCCATGGCCGGTCATGAGGGCGCTAAGGTGGCCGCCAAGACTTTCCACAGCTTTGCCGCCGAAATCATGAACTCTTACCCGGATTACTTTTGGAACGCAGCCAGCCTGTCGATCGCGCCGGAGTCCGTACAGCTGGATATTATCGAGTCTATAGTTAAGGAATTACCCCTAGATAACCCTCTGGCATTGAAGTTCGCCGGGCAGTACACCCTGCTATCTGACATTCAAAGGTCTATAAATCTGGCCAAGGATGCCGGACTGACACCCGATAAGCTGCGCGGTCTGGTTGAAGTCAACCTTGCATACCTTAACGAGATCGAGGCCAGGCTTACGGAAATATTAACTCCGCGTCTGTCCTACAAGAACCTTGGCTCGCTGAGAAACAGCATCGAAGCTCTACCGAAGCAGGAGATTGACCAGTGGGTCTATCCGCTGACGTCATTATCAACAGTTATGATTGACAGTTTAGACCGGGCGATAGCGGGGGATGAGGGCAGCGGTAAGTGCCTGAATACTGGCGCCTGGAAGAAAAGGTGGGTACAGACCGTCAACGGGCAATCCGGCATGTTCGCGGAGCGTAAAAAGAATGATTGGTGGCTGGAACTCTCAAGCGTCTACGAAAAATACCGACAGGCCATCCACCTGCGGGGTTTTTATGATTACGCCGACATGCTGGTCGAAGTGGTGGCACAACTAGAGCAAAATCCGGATATGCTTGCCGACATTCAAGAGCGGTTCACTTACGTGCTGATAGACGAGTTTCAAGATACCAATGCTGCACAGCTGCGCCTGGCGCACCTGGTTGCCAGCCACCACAGCGCAGAAGGCAAACCCAACCTGATGGTTGTGGGCGATGATGACCAATCGATTTTTAAGTTTAGCGGCGCGGACCTTAATAACATGATGGGTTTTGCCCGCGCTTACACCGGCACTAAGACCATTGTTTTAACCGACAACTACCGCTCTACGCAAACCGTGCTTGATAGCGCCAAGAAAATAATCGGGCAAGCCGAAACCCGGCTGGTTACCAGCGATAAAACCTTGGATAAGAATCTGGTAGCCGTTAGCCCTCCCGAAGAAAAGGGAGAGGTGCAAGCCCTCTCTTATTCCTCCCGGGAACTCCAGCTAAGCTCTATCGGCCGGCATATCAAGGAAAACTACAATCCGGACCGGACAATTGCCGTGCTGGCCCGCGGCCACGATAGCTTGATAAGAATGACCGGCATCCTGCAGACCCTGGATGTCCCGGTGCGCTACGAACAGCAAAGCAATGTGCTGGACCACGAAATAATAAACCAGGTATATCTGATTATCAGCCTGCTTGGCGCCATACAAGCAGGGGATAAGATGGCGGCCGATGCGCTTACCCACCAGATTATCCGCCATCCGGCATGGGGCGCAGAGCCAAGAGAGCTTTGGCGGCTGGCGCTTGGCAAGAAGGAAGCCGGCGGCTGGCTGGACTCTTTGCTGGCCAGCCCTTCTGCCCAGCTTAAATCAATGGGCAATTGGTTTATCCATTTATCAAGTACGGCGGCTAGCCAGCCGCTGGCAATAACTATCGAACAGATTGTCGGCCTTCAAGATACCGGTGATTACACTTCGCCGCTTCGAGAATATTTTGTGGACAGAAGCGCGGCCGATACCAACAAATATTTCCATAGCCTAAGCGCTATCCAGCTGCTGCGGGCGCTGGTACATGAGTTTGCTGCCGGCAGCGAGCCCACTTTGGAAGACTTTGCCAGATTTATCGAGATCAACAAGACCAACGGCAGAGTCGTTGCCGATGAGTCGCCGTTTATAACCGGCACCCACGCCGTGCAGCTGCTTAGCGTACATAAAGCCAAGGGGCTGGAATTTGACTCCGTCTATATCATTGATGCCATTGAAGATAACTGGCGGCCCAGAAACGGCGGCCGCAAACCGCCGGCCAACTTACCGCTGCAACCTGTCGGTGATGATGCTGACGATTATGTCCGGCTGATGTATGTGGCAGCTACCCGGGTCGAATCATCGCTGACGATTAGCGGCTACTATAGAGACCATGCCGGCAATGACGTCGCGATGAGTCCGATCATACAGAGTGCCTTTGATATTAAGCAGGTTGACGAGGATGACAAGCAGAAACTTATAACGGTGCTGGAGGAAAATCTGCGCTGGCCTTCGCTATCAGGCGGAGTTGAACGCGAGATGCTAAAGGCCAGGCTCGAAACCTATAGCCTGAGCGTTACCAATCTGCTGAACTTCTTAGATGTCACAAGGGGCGGCCCCGAGTACTTCAAAGAGAGGAATTTACTGCGATTGCCAGAGGCAAAAACCGCCAGCATGAGCTACGGCACCGCCATGCATAGCGCCCTGGAGGCCGCCCAGAGATTAACGAATAAGGATAGCTTTGATCTTGAAGCCGCCAAAGCCGCCTTTAGCAAAGCTTTGGGCGGGGAGCAGCTTAGCCTCGCTGATACTAAGCGCTTTGACGCCAAGGGCCGCCAGACGCTTGAAAGACTATTCCAAGATCTGGGATATAAATTACCCAAAGGAAGCCTGCCCGAACAGAAATTAAAAGACATTAAGCTGGAAAATGTCCTTATAAAGGGTGACCTCGACAGAGTTGACGTGGAAGGAACCAGCCTGAAGATAATCGACTATAAAACCGGCGCCCCACTAAGCAGTTTTTATAGTAAGGACAAAAACAAAGAACTAAAAGCCTACCGCCACAAGACGCAGCTTATTTTTTATGCGCTGCTGGCACACGAACACCCTAGCTTTAGCGCCTATAGCGACGTAGAGGGGCAAATGATCTACGTAGAGGCAGACAGGCCCGCAGAACTGTCGTTAGCCTATAAACCCACCCCGGAGGACATCGCACACCTGGGCAAACTTGTAGAAGCCGTGTGGCAAAGAATCCAGACTTTGGACTTTCCGGATATCTCCGCCTATGAGCCGACTCTTTCGGGCATCCGGGCTTTTGAAGCGGATCTGCTTAAATAAAAAAACTCCCCGACTCATGCGGGGAGCTTTCTTTATCTAAAACTATCTGTTTATTTCTTAACTCTGCGGACTACACGTGGCACGGTGCCAACGAACAGCCAGTTGTACAGAGTAACACCGATCAAGCCGCCTAGTAGCGGTCCTAAAATGTAAGCGGCGTTAAAGCTGCGCAGACCCAAAGCTACGGCCGGGTTCAAAATACCGGTAGAAGCGGTAGCGGCAACCAGCACACCCACAAACAGGGAAGCACCGATTGTTAAAGCCGACTCTAAAGCCGTGTAAGCGCGAGCCACAGCGGCACAAAGACCCATTGCAAGGATTGCGGTACCGACTAATTCAGCCAGCAAGGTAGCCGTACTGTAATGCACGTTCTTGGCTGCCAGCGAGTGGTTAGTGAAGTACTCGTACAACTTCCACGCAGCCAGGCCGCCAAGCAGCTGGGCAACGATGTAGCCTGCGCCTCGCAAAGATGTGATGCGGCGAGCCGTCCACATACCGAATGTTATGGCCGGGTTGAAATGACCACCTGAAACCGAAGAAAACAGCATATATGCCACACCTAAAGCTACAGCTACGCTGGTAGCGATAAAGTAAGACACAGCCGTAGTCTCGCTAAGGACCAAAGCCACGTATGCCCAAATAGCCGTCCCGAAAAATTCGGCAGCCAAAGGGCTCACTCTGTCTCTTGTTAACATTTTTATTTCTCCTCCTTATTTATAAGCACACTATAATACGGTACTGCTAAAATGCAAAACTCAGGACTGGACTAATCTGTTAAAATGTATGTATGGATGAAACGGCAAAAGTAACCGTGTACAGCGCATCATGGTGCGCCTTTTGCCACATGGCTAAAAATTATCTGAACGGTTTAGGCGTTAAGTTTAAAGAGATTGACGTAGATCATGATCATAATGCCGCTCAGGAATTGGTTGCTAAGACGGGGCAGGCCGGCATACCGGTGCTTGAAATAGGCGAGTCCGTCATTATCGGGTTTGATAAGCAGGGAATCGATAAAGCCTTGCAAGAAAACAATCTCTTAAAATAACAAGATATTTATCACTGACTTTTATCTTAAAATCGGCTAGATTTTGATTATGGTAGAGCCCGCTCCTGTCCATGAGTCCGCAGAGAAGGATCCCGGATTAACATCGGAAGACCTCACCTTTAAACAGTGGTCCCTGCGAAAAGTCGGAGGGGCTAATCCCGAGCGTCCTAAAAAAGCCGACCTGGATGATATAGAATCGCTGCCGGCATATATTGATAAGTTTGAGGCCGTCGCGGAATATGCCCTACGGCTAAGCGGACACTTAAAGTCCGGGCGAGAGATAGGGGCAAAGCTGCGGGAACTGAATGAATTCTCGGCAGCCCGGCTAGACGGCAGGAACAGGGCGCGGATTGGGCGAGCACTGGAGAGGGTAATCGAAGATGACCGGGCCAGAGAAATTATTTTAGAGATTCTGCCTAACGCAGCGGTTATCGCTGACGCATATCGATCACCAGAGCTGTCCGCCCAGCGCCAGGCCCTTTTGGAGGCTACGAGAGAGCTGGATGATATGCCGGCTATCAAAAGGGTAGAAATCATGTTTAGGTCTAATATGATTGGCCAGGTTACCCGGCGCGGCGCAAGTGATACCCTGAGGATTTTAGGGGCTGAAATAGAGGGTATTGATTTACCTATCCCGCCATCGCACTTGCATGGTGTAGAATAGTTTCTACACATGGCTTTTGAAGACTATAAAACAAAAGAATCAGTAATCGTCGTCTATACCGGAGAGGGCAAGGGCAAGACCAGCGCCAGCGTGGGCCTGCTAGCAAGATCCTTAGGCAATGGCTGGAAAGCAGCTTACATTCAGTTCATCAAACACTGGAATGTGGGCGAGCATGACTTTATCCATATGATTGCACCGGTGTTTGGCGATAAGCTGCTGTTTTATAAAGGGGGTAAGGGGTTTTACAACGCCGGCGATCTATCTGCAAAGGATGTTTCTGAAGCAGAACACAAGAAGGCGGCCGCTGATACTTTTGATGTAGCTATGAAAGCGGCAGCCAGTGGGGAATACGACATCGTAATCTGCGACGAAATAAACAACGCTGTCCACCACGGCCTGATCCCCAAGGACAGCCTGGAGAAAATCATAAAAGGCCGAGCTGCCAAAACCAGCCTCTGCCTGACCGGCAGGGATTTTCCGGATAAACTACTGCCGATGGTAGATATTGCTACCAATATGACCAAGCTGCGCCATCATTTTGACGATAAATATTTGGCCAACAAGGGTATCGATTTTTAACGATTAATCAACAATGCCCCATTGGTGGGCTCTGTCGTTGATACTCCTGATTCTCTGTCTTAGCTTGACCCACGCCCAAGGTTCCTCCAATCTATACTCTGAACTGCTTGTAGGTAATCCACGCATTGTCTCTAGATATTCGTCGGCGGCATCTCTTTTTTCGGCCCTTATATGTTCCTGACGCTCGCGGTAATAACGGTCTTCTAGGCTCTCAGCAAGGTCATCATTATCGTATGAAAAATTGGAAACGTGCTCACTCATAGTTCTTCTATTATCGATATATTGCAGATCTAGGCAAGTTCTTAAATTAAAAAAAGCGCCCGGGCGCTGCCATTGCAGGCGCGCTCGTGGCGCTGTGGCGGATGAAGCAGGACGCTCCATCCGCCTTAGATACTGACTAGTCGGTATCTGTGTCTCCTCCGATCGGTTGAAGACTTTCGGCGACGATCATGTTGCAAAAGTGGCCCATTCGCATCCCATGCTTAGGAGCGAACTCATCCTCCAAGCTCTTGCAGACCCTGAGAGATATTTCCTTACGGAACCACCGAATGGTGTGGATAGTCGTCCATCCCGAATTGGTGCCGTAGCGCACGACTCTCAGCAACATAGGCGCTGAACTGTGATCACCATCCGGTGCGTAAGTCCAGATCGAACCGATTTCTGGCAGGAACTGGTGTTGTCGAGCAAATCCCATTACCCCTTCACGCACGCTCATCTTGTACTCCTTCGATCAGGATTGATGGAGGTTGGCCTCTAACTCGTTGAGGTAGTGCAGGTCTTCCACTAGATCGTAGACGGCTAAAGGCGGTAGTGCAATCTGTATCACCGCATTGAAGAGCTGTCCAAAAAGCGGATCACCATCGTTCCAATAACCCCACCGGTACTGGCCGGTTACGGCAAGTAGTCCGATGAGCGGCCAGATGAATAGCGCCTTCGTATAGACCACACCAGCCAGCGCGATTACTGCGATGGTCAATAGCGCGGCCTGCCAGGGCTTGAGCCAACTGGGAGTGACTACGTTTGCAAAAGACACGCCTTTCCTCCTTGTAGAGAAGGGCTAACCTCGGCCAAGCCAAGGCCGGGTCGAAATTCAATTCATACTTTACAATAAATACTCGAAAACATCAACGCCGGCTTCTTCTTCAACGGGATGAATTTTCACTGAACCGACCAGGCCGCGATGCTAACCTTAAAAAGGGAGGGAACACTACCTTATAAACAAAATTTAAGTTCAGTATAGGAGGTGGGCTTATGGGAGACAGAGGATTATCAAGAAGAAGGGACCCGTTTGGCGGGTTGACTACGATTCATAGCCGAATCGACGACTTGTTCGGGGACTTCTTTGGGGGCGCCTTACAAAACGCGGACGACAGCTTTCCGGCCATGAATGTCTATACGGAGAATGATGACAGGCTAGTGGTTGAGGTCAATATGTCCGGTTTTGATCCGGAGGATATCGAGATTCACGTGCATGATGACGTACTGGAAGTCATCGGCGAAAAACGTATGCGAGAAGAGGACCGTGAAAGGGGCAGGCGCAATTATGTGGTAAGAGAAATGGCCAGCACTTTCTTTCGCAGTATCAGGCTGCCGCAGTATGCTGACGGCAACAATATAGATGCCACCATAGATAACGGTATCCTGCGAATTGCCATACCCTTTAAAGAATCCCGCCAATCGCGAAATATTGCAATAAGGGACGAATCAGACCAAGAAGGCCGGCGCAGCGGCGGACTGGGCTTGGGACTTGGGGGCAGTAGTAGACCCGGCAGGAACGAGCGCCGAGATAGAAGAGATAAAGATAGAGAAGATAGGGGCCGCTGAGGGACCCCCTCCCGCCTTCTAATACCGTCCGATTACGGACGGTATTTTTGCTATAATCTGCCTAAGCTATGAGACGAATGAGCCGCAAGCATCTATTTTTATTCTTAATCTTTTTACTATTTACGGTAGCCACCCAATCGGGTTGGCTAAAGGCGCCGGCTCAGAAAGCGCAGGAAAGCCAGCCGGGACTTTATAGCATTCACAGTTTCGTCGATGGCGACACAATTATCGTGGATATGGGCGGCCACACCGAGACGATTAGGATGATAGGCGTAGACACTCCTGAGACTCACAAGCCCAACACCCCGGTTCAATGTTATGGGCCGGAAGCCTCAAACTATACTAAAAATCTTATCGGCGCAGACCGCGTGCGGCTGCAGGCCGATCCGCTGGATACCAACCGCGACCGCTATGGCCGGCTGCTGCGCTACGTTTACCTGCCGGACGGCACCTTGGTAGAGGATAAACTCATCGCCCAGGGATATGGCTTTGCCTACACCCAGTTCCCATTCCAGAAAAAACAGCAATTCGTCGACGAAGAATCTCAGGCCGGGCAGGCTAAACTGGGACTATGGGGTTCATGCACTGTAAATACCGAGAGTAACGGCCGCCATCAGACCCAACCTAAGGCTTAAGGGTTATCGCGGGTGTAAAAAGGGTTTGAGCGCCACTGGTTAAAACTAAATACCATGCGCCCTTCTTCTGCGTTGTAAAACCGGCCCACCTTATTACTCAGGGCCATTGTCGTCAGTAAGATGGCAATGGCAGGCCACAGGATAATCCGCTTCTGATAGCCGTGGATACTAAGTGTCCGGGGCCACATACTTAAATAAAGCCAATTACGCTTTAAACTGACCATCGCTCTTCGACTGGATATATCTACCCGCATTTTAGGCCGATAAACTATAGCTCTGTTTCCGTAATGAGTATTGATATGGGCGGCAACATCCAGATCCTCCATGATGTCGCGCATCTGGCAGCATTCGCTTCCGATTGCCCGCCACGCGCCTGCCCGCAGAGTCATATTGGACCCCCAAAGCATGTGATGGCCCAGCACCAGCCTATTCAGCCAGACGGCAAAAAGGTTGCGGTACGTTCTGACAATCAGTTTGCAGGGCGCATCGTAGAAATATCCGGTTCCGGTAGCAGCCTGGATCTCCTGATTTATGAAAATTTTCTGCATCCGTTCAACCCAATCTGCTGCAGGGAGGCTATCGGCGTCCAATTTTGCCAGGATACTGCCGCTTGCCGCGTTAAAGCCGGCATTGCGGGCCCAAACTATGCCCTGGTGATCCTCTTTTATAACCGTGGCGCCGTACTCCTTAGCAATTTTTACGGTGTTATCCGTACAGTTGTTGTCAACGACAATGACTTCAAAGGGTTTTATGGTCTGAGATTGCAGCGCCTGCAAACACAGGGCTATTGAACTTTCCTCGTTATAGCAGGGAATCACTACTGATACTTTTAGGGTTGTTGGTCTTACCATCTCTATCTAGTATAATTGAACCGAAATTCATAAGCTTCATGAAAACTAAAAAAAAGGCGAGTGGGCGCAAAAAGACCTCCGTTAACCTCAAGCGGGAACTATGGACGGTGCGCAACAAATGGCAGAGAGCGGCGCTGCTGCTAATCGCCCTTTGGATGCTTTTTTACGCGCAGGTATGGGTGATTTCAACCTGGTACGTCAAGAAACATCAGAACGAGCCACTGCATATCGGCGTAACCTTTATACCCGACTACGCTGAGTATCTTGGTGTTGACCCTCATGAAACGCTGCTGGCCCTGCGCGACGATCTGGGCATTAAGCGCTTTCGACTGGTCAGCTACTGGAGCAATATTGAGCCTGCACCGGGCCAGTACGATTTCAGCGAACTGGACTGGGAGTTCAACGCCGTAGAAGCTGCCGGCGGCCAGGTATCTCTTGCCATAGGGATGCGTCAGCCTCGCTGGCCGGAGTGCCATATTCCGGATTGGGCCAATAATATTACGCCCGCTGTGCGCCAAGCCGATATAGAGAAATTCAATAAAGCGGTCATCGATAGGTATAAGGACCGAAAAGCCTTAGTCAGCTATCAGCTGGAGAATGAGTATTTTCTAACGGTTTTCGGGCAGTGTCCCAAGCCCAGCCGCGCTTATCTGATAAGCGAATTTAATGCCGCCAAGGCGGCCGATCCCAAGCACCCTATAATCCTCAGCCTGGCCAATAACTATTTTGGCGTCCCTACCGGCCAGCCGCGCCCCGACCAGTTTGGCATATCAGTCTACAAGCGAGTCTGGGATCAAACGGTCACCAAGCGATACTTTGAATACCCTTTTTCGCCCCGTTATTATGCTTGGCGCTCCGGCCTGACGGAGTTATTAACCGGTAAAAGCTCCATGCTTCACGAGCTTCAGGCAGAGCCGTGGCCGCCAAAGGATGTCGGCATCAAAGATGCCAGCATAGCAGAGCAGAACAAGTCGATGGACCCGGCCCGGCTGAAAACGCGTATTCAGTATGGAATCGATACCGGTTACCGCGATCTCGACCTCTGGGGCGGCGAGTGGTGGTATTGGCGTAAAACAAAACTCAACGACCCAAGCCTGTGGAACGTCATCAAGCAAGAGATGCAGCAATACAATTCTAAGGGCTAACAGGTACAATATAGGGGATGAAAAAGAATTCCCCCGATAAGAAAATAATAAACCGCCGGGCCCGTTTCGATTACGAGCTGGGCGACGCAATTCTTGTTGGCATCCAATTAACGGGCAAAGAGACCAAAGCCCTACGGATGGGGCACGGCCAACTGCGTGGAGCCTACGTAAACGTCGTTGGCGATGAGTTGTGGCTGGTTGGTGCCCAAATCAGTTCTGCCGGCGGGGCCATACTCTCCGAGGACGAGCAGACTCGCAGCCGAAAGCTGTTGGCTAAAAGACGTGAAATTGACCAGCTGATAGCCGCGCGGAAGCAGGGCAGGACCATCGTACCGATGGAAATTCTCACCGGCGGGCGCTATATCAAACTGCGGATTTCCGTAGGCAAAGGCAAAAAGCGCTATGATAAGCGTGAAACATTAAAGCGCCGCGACCAAGAGCGGGAAATGGACAGGGCCAAGCAAAAGTGAATGCTTTACTCAGCTGGATGCTATGCAAGGCGACAGCGAGCAGCGGAATGAGCTGTATATTAAATACTGTGAGTGAACAGCGGAGCGGCCAACGAAGCAGCGCGCCAAAATCAATAGCAGAGTTTCTGGCTCTGCCAGAAAGTAAGGTATTGAGATGAGTAAAACATTGAAAATTTATAGCTGGAACGTGAATGGAATCAGGGCGGTAGTCAGAAAAGGGGCTATCCAGGAATTTATGGAAAAGCACCAGCCGGATATCCTATGCCTGCAGGAGACTAAGGCCCAGCAAGGGCAGGCCGTGATTGATTTTCCAGGTTACGAAGAGTTTTGGAACTCTGCGGAGCGCCCGGGCTATTCCGGCACGGCTATTTTTACCAAAATAAAACCGCTGAGAATAATTAACGGTTTCCCCGAAGATTTTGCTAAAAAGTATAATTTTATAGATCATAAAACTGTGGATACCGCTAAAGAAGGGCGTGTAATGGCGGCTGAATTTGAAAAATTCTGGCTAGTAACCGTCTATACCATCAACGCCAAGGATGACCTTAGCCGTTTGCCGCTTAAATATGAGCATTGGGACCCGGCCTTTCTGGCCTACGTGCGGGAACTGGAAGAAAGCAAACCGGTAATTTTCTGCGGAGACCTAAATGTTGCCCATACCGAAGACGATCTGGCCAACCCCAAACCAAACCGCGGCAAAAAGGGTTTTACGGAGGAGGAGCGCAAAGGCTTTCAGAACATGATAGACGCCGGTTTTATAGATACGTTCCGGATGTTTAAACAAGGAAATGGTTTTTACACCTGGTGGAGCAACTTCGCCAACTCTCGGGCTCGCAATGTGGGCTGGCGTATAGATTATTTCGTGGCCTCAGGATCTTTGAAAGACAAGATAAAAGAAGCGGCCATCCACGCCGATGTACTCGGCTCTGACCATTGCCCAATCAGCATAACTTTAGACGTTTAGCCTAAAGAACTTATAATGGTTGTTATGGGAGAAGTGGTAACACTGGTTAACGAGAGGGACCGAGTTATTGGTTCTAAAGAAAGGGCCGAACTTGGCAATGACGACCGATGGAGAATAGTGACGATTTGGGTTACGGATACTGAAGGAAATGTACTGATGGCCAAGCGCTCAGCAGATAAGAAGGTACAACCAGGACTTTGGGGGCCTGGAGCATCTGGGACTGTTACGCACCCGGACGATTACACAACCTCAGCTCAACGTGAACTATTTGAAGAGTTAGGCTTGAAGAGGGAAAATCTAGCTTCTTTAGGAAAGATCCTCTTTAAAAGCACCCTTGGACAAAGGGTGTGCGCTTTATTTAGAACAGAGGTGGATCTGGATCAAGAAAGGATTAGCTTTCAAGAAGAGGAAATTTCCGAAGTAAAGTGGATGTCCCCAAAGGATTTAATTAGAGATTACACCGAGCATCCGAAAAAGTATGTCATTGAATTCGGACTATTGCTGGAGCAGTACCTATGAAGCGTAGACAGTTTGCGGTTTTTGATATCGACGGGACGCTGGTGCGCTGGCAGCTGTACCACGCTATCGCCGACTCTCTGGCACGATTAGGTCATATGGACCCGGAACTACACCAGGCGATTAAATCCTCCCGTAGGGCCTGGAAACAGCGTGTAGAAGGCCGTACCTTCCGGGATTACGAGATAGAGGTAATCAACATCTACGAGAAGGTGATCGCCGATCTAAGCGCCAAAGATGTAGACGAAGCCATAGACGATGTTTTCGAAGAATATAAAGACCAGGTTTACACCTATACCAGAGAGTTGATAAAAGATTTAAAGGCTAAAGAATATCTGCTTTTTGCAATATCGGGTTCGCAGTCGGAGGTAGTCGCCAAAATTGCCGGCTACTACGGTTTTGATGACTTTGTCGGCAGCGAATATGAAATTCTAGACGGCAAGTTTACAGGCAACAAAACAGTCGGTTCGCATAATAAAGATGCGACGCTGAATAAACTGATCAAAAAACACGAAGCAGATACAAGAGACAGCATCGCTATCGGTGACAGCGGGAGCGACATTGTCATGCTTGAAATGGTAGAGAAGCCCATAGCCTTCAACCCGGACAGGCAGCTGTTTGAGCACGCCAAAGGCCAGGGCTGGGAGATCATAATCGAGCGCAAGAATATGATTTATAAATTGGAGAGTCGTGATGGATCCTACGTATTGGCATAAGCAGGCAGCCGATAAAGCCTTGTTCGAAGACCTTATCTGGAGTAAGCCTGAAAACCGCAGATCAGCCGGCAAACTGCTCATCATCGGCGGCAACGCCCACGGCGTAACCGCCCCGGCATTTGCTTTTCAAGCGGCGTCAAAAGCTGGAATCGGCACCGCCCGCGTGCTGCTGCCTGACGCTATCGCTAAAACAATCGGCAAAAGCTTTGCAGAGGGCGAATTCGCTTTTAGCACGCCCAGCGGCAGCTTCGCCAAAACGGCCATCAACCAGGTTCTGGAGAATTCCGAGTGGGCAGACGCCATGCTGCTATCCGGTGACTTTGGCCATAATTCTGAAACGGCTATCTTGCTGGAGCAGATTGCTGATAAATACCAAGGGCAGTTGACGATGACCCAGGACAGCCTTGATTATTTTATCCGCGATATCGGCAAACTAACCCACCGCGACAACACCCTGATAGTCAGCAGCCTTGGGCGGCTGCAAAAGATGACTCGTTCAGGTATGCCATCTCTAATCATTCAGCACTCCATGAGCCTTCATGCCCTGGTGGGTCTTTTGAATAGCTGGAGCCGCGAGAGCAAGGCGAGAATTTTAACGTATCATAACGGCAATTTCATATATGCTGATGGCGGGCAGGTAAGTACCACTCCTAAAGAAAGTGCCGAGGGTTGGGAAGTGCCCCTAGCCGCTTATGCGGCCACCTGGTGGCTGCAGCATCCGACAAGATCGTTCGAAGCCGTCACCACGGCAGTTTGGGATTACTCCAAAAACTAATTCTTTTCAGAGAGAGGTGGTGCCGCAGGACGGACTTGAACCGTCACGAGGTTGCCCTCACAGGATTTTGAGTCCGGCGTGTCTACCAATTCCACCACTGCGGCAACAGCTATCTCTGAAGGTGCGTCTACCAATTCCACCACTGCGGCTCCATCTGTAAACAACGTATATCAGTGTACAATAAAAGCTAAAGAATCATATAGATAATGGACGACAAAGATAAACCTAAACCCAATTCATTTGAAGCTTCTTTCGAGCTGCCAAACAGAGGTGCAGCTTTGCAAAAAAAGAAAGACGACCAGGACCTGGCAGCCGACTTAATCCGCAAAAAAGTGGCCGCTGCCTACGGCCATGAACCCGATATCGAGGAAGAGGGTGAAAACCTGGAAGAGTTGGGGCCGGCCGTCAAGCCATCACGGCACCAGCAGTTTATCTACGAACTTACTAATTCCGGGAAGCCCTTGCACGATATACAAACTGATTGGCACGAGTATTACCAGGGGCTGACCGATCTGGAAAAACATCAGGTTTGGCAAGAGTTCTACAGCGCCCACTCTCAGGCTTCACACTACTCTGAAGGGCTGCCTTCTATGGCGCCAGTAGCCCCGGGTAAAGCCCGCAGCCGTACGGCCCATGCTCGCAAACCGGCGCCATCCCCCAGGCCTTCCTCGTGGGAGGATGTCTCTGACGTGGTGCTTAAAAAGTTCAAGAACCGTCCGAAGTTAAATGCCAGACAAGGCTTACATTCCTTAGCCTTTGGCCTAGCTACAGGCGGTATTGTGCTTATAATCCTGCTGTTTAGTTTCTTTAACGAAAGATTTATCGCGCCGTTTATCCAGCCCAGCCGGCAGGTTAGCGGTGTTCCGCTGATTAGCACCGGCGCCCCTGCTTCTGATAAGTCGGAAATAATTATCCCGAAGATTAATGTCCAGATACCGGTTGTCTACGGGATAGATACGGTAAATGAGAGCGCCGTGGACACGGCCCTGGAAAGCGGCGTTGTCCACTATGCAGATACGGCTATGCCCGGCCAAAACGGCAATCTAGTGATTGTCGGGCACTCTTCTAATAACATCTTCAACCCTGGGAAATACAAATTCGCATTCGTTCTGCTTTCTCGGATGGAAAACGGGGATACCTTCTATATAGACAAAGACGGCAAACGCTATACCTATCAGGTCTACCAGAAGAAAATCGTGAGTCCGACCGACGTATCGGTGCTTGGTCCGGCCGATAAGCCGGCTACAGTTACATTAATAACCTGCGATCCGCCCGGCACCAGCATCAACCGGCTGGTAGTTCTGGCAGAGCAGATAAGCCCAGAGGTTAGCGCCAACATCGCGTCTGGCGGCAATAATGCGCTGGCGGCTAGCAGTAAGGTGCTGCCGGGGAACTCGCCTAGTCTTTGGTCTCGTATCTGGAACTTCTAACTGGGCATTGCGGTGCATTGTCCAGAAAGTTATTGAGCGCCGTTTTTGGGTAAATCAACGCCCGCCCGCATATCAACGCGCTGCAAAGTGATGCCGCCGGCGGGTACGTTCTGGGCAAATGTAATCAGCTGGTTATAATCCTGGCTGAAGAAGCCGCCCTCGGGATACACAGTTGGGGTCACCATCTGGGGGTTGGTGTTATCGTAATCTACGACAAAAACATCGCTGCCGCTCTGCGTAATCCACCGGTGGCCGTCCATCCAGTGAAGGGGCGAGCTCAGCGGCGATTTTACAGTGTATTGATAGGGGGTCAGGGTTTCAATATCATAGACGGCTGCATCCTGGCCTGCCTGCACGCCAATAAAGCGGGTGTTATCAGAGAAATTGATGGCGGTGGCCCCCGGCATAGAAAAGCCTAAAGATGGAACTGCTCTGGCGATAGACGGACTTTTTATATCACTCAAGGGATCTTTGAAGATATTAATGCGCGCAGCCGTGTCGCTACCGGCGACATAGTACCAGTGCCCCTGAAACTGAGCGGCATCAATCAAATATTTATTGCCGGCCGAAAAAGTATAAAGCGGATAGGTTTTACCGTCATCCCAAATGCGGGCCTGGACCTTGCCGCTTTGCATGCCGACATCAGTCACGTAAGTAAGCAGGGTGTTGCCGTAGGGCTTGAAGTCTAAGACCCTCTTCAAAAATACCGGCGCCAGTACTCCTTGGCCGGTATCGGCCACCTGCAGGCTGGCATCCGCCTGGTTATAAATGTAAAGCTGGTCAATTTTTTTATTACGCAGCACAACTCGCGAAGGATCTACCTTGAACAGCTTGTTTACGTTAAAGGACTTACTGGGATCGCTGCGATCAAAAACTACAAATTCGTGGCCTGAAGCGAAAGTGTGCTCCAGCAGCAAGTGCTTATTATCGGTAGACCACTCTACCTCTTTTAGGGAAGATGCGGCATCGGCGGCTCCGCTTAACAGATCGCTAGGCAGCACCAGGGTCTGGCTGCCGGCGGCCAGATTGCTGGTGTCATATTCGTCAAAGGCAATCCCATTTACTACGGATGACGGAGTTTGCGCTAACAGCCAGTGCCTGTCGGGACTCTGGGTGGCAAGAGTGGGCAGGGAGGAGTAGTTTTTAAGTTCGGTAATCTGCGGTTTTTGCGGAAACAGGAAGGGGTAAACGTAGCGGTCTATGCTATGTTCGTTCAGCACAAAGCTGCGTTGCCAGCTGCGGTACCCATCTTTGGAGAGAGTCAGCTTGTAGGCGCCGGCGGTAAGCACCAGTCGGGCGGCGGTTTTATTGGGTTGAGGTTTAGAGTTGAGATAAATGTCCGCGCCGCCGGGCTTGGAATCTACGAACAAAAGGCCGTTTTCAATTATCTGACCGGTCTTAGTATTGATGCCGTAGCCATAGGCCCCGTAAACCAAAATGACTGTTGCAAGCGCTATGACGATCGACACCAAACCATAGCCTACAAATAATCTTATTTTTCGGGCTTGCCGTTTGCGGGGGTCTAGAAAATCCATAGTAGAACCGTATTAGTGTTCGTTTTAATCATTGGTCGCACCCCTAATTGTCGCATAAAGAAAACTGAACTACCAGCGTGCTCAATAGGCTATTGCTAACCTCAGTAGAGGAGGTGTATTATTGAGCTAACAATTCAGAGGGTAAAAAGCTTTGGGCAAAACAAATAGCATTGTAGAAGTTAACGGCAGCCGTTATAACGCGCTTACCGGACAATTACTAAGCCCTCGAAAATCCCGTCCCCAGGCCATCTCCTCCGGCAAGAAAATGATCGACGGTTTCGTGATAGGCGCCCACCACAAAACAACCAAAGCCCTGGCGAAGCCCCGCGTCCAACAAGCCCCCGCGAAAGCCCAAGGTCTTCACCAACGCACGCAGCGTTCTTCTACTCTTATGCGCCACATAGTTAAGAAGCCGGATATTTCAAAGAAAGAGAATAATGCCGCCTCGGTGCAGGCCAGGGATATAAAACCGCATCCGGTTCGCGTTTCTCGGGCCAAAACCATCATGAAGCACGACAAGGTCAACCGCTTCGGGGCTTTTCCGCCGGCTGCCCAAAGCCCTACACAGCCCCAAAAGATGAGTATTACCGCCAAGGCATCGTACCGCGCCGACACTGCTACCGTCGTGGCTCCCAGAGTGCCCAGCATGATCACTAGCGCCTCGCACAACAAGTTAGAGAGGATGCTGGATGAAGCGCTTACGAAAGCCAACGCCCATAAACAGATGATGAACAGCGACAGGAACCACAGCCGCCTTCGCCAG
Organism: Candidatus Saccharimonadota bacterium; assembly: GCA_028288985.1. Lineage (GTDB taxonomy): Bacteria > Patescibacteriota > Saccharimonadia > Saccharimonadales > UBA10212 > JAQGHE01. The sequence continues at coordinate 9,721 of JAQGHE010000022.1, read as the reverse complement.
AGGCTGAACTATGTACCTAAATGGATAAGCATTACGGTTGTCGTGGTGGTAGTTATCGCCGCCGCCTTTTGGCTTGTCTGGCAAAACCTACCGACAGTTGCCGTGCACGTCGCCGCCGCCCGGGCCCATGTTAATGCCTCAATACCTTCCTATACTCCAAGCGGATTTAACATCGCAGGACCGGTGCAATATCACGACGGCGCGGTGACGATGCAGTTTCGGAATAAGGTAAGCACTGGTACCGAACGCGAGTTCTCTATAACCCAAAAGGCCTCGAACTGGAACAGTACCTCGCTGGAAGCCAATTATCTGCCCAACGAGCAGTCCGTGCAAACTTCGCTGGTCGGCGGCACAACCGTTTACATATACGGTAATAAAAGCGACGCGGCCTGGGTCAATCACGGCGTCCTTTATAACCTTGATAACAAAGCCCAGCTTTCCTCCGATCAAGTCTTAAAAATCGTCCAAAGCTTATAGCTTAAAGCCGGCGGTATTTGTTACCGGTGTGAAATTACCTTAGAATTGAACCAATGAGTATTAGAACACGCTTCGCGCCCAGCCCTACAGGCTTTTTGCACGTAGGCGGCATCCGCACAGCCTTATTCGGCTGGCTGCTTGCCCGGCAAAACGGCGGGCAATTTGTCCTACGCATAGAAGATACCGACAAAGTCCGGGAAGTTGAGGGTTCAGAGCAGCACATTATAGAAAGCTTGAAGTGGCTGGGGCTGGACTGGGATGAAGGCCCTGATAAGGGCGGAGACCACCATCCATACCGCCAAAGCGAGCGGCTCGGTATATATAAAGAGTGGGGGCAAAAACTAATTGATTCCGGGCGGGCCTATGCCGATCCGTACACGCCGGCGCAGCTGGAAGAATTCCGAAACAAGGCAAAGCAAGAGAAGCGCCCATTCCTATTCCGCGATCATCGGCCCGAGAGCCCGCCCGCATGGGATGGCAGCCAGCCTCTACGCTTTAAGTCAGAACCAAAGGCATATCAATGGCACGACGAAGTTATGGGCCAGCTATCAACCGGTCCGGAAGTTGTGGATGACTTTATCCTCATAAAGAGCGATGGCTACCCAACCTACAATTTCGCCCACATTGTCGATGACCAGCTGATGGGCATTACCCATGTCATCCGCTCTCAAGAGTTTCTATCATCCACGCCAAAATTTCTTAACCTCTATGACGCGCTGGGCATTGAGTGGCCAAAATTTGCCACACTGCCTTTCGTTATGGGCCCCGATGGCAAGAAAAAACTTTCCAAGCGCGACGGCGCCAAAGATATCCTGGATTACCGCAGGGAAGGGTATTTGCCTGAGGCTTTGGTCAGTTTTCTGGCGACTCTCGGCTGGAACGATGGGACAACTCAGGAAGTTTTTACCCGAGACGAGTTGATCCAAAAATTTAAATTGGACCACGTCCAAAAAAGCGGGGCACGCTTTGACGAGCAGCGGCTGCTATGGATGAACGGTCAGATTATCCGCGGTATGAGTATTGATGAACTTTATGAAAAGATTGAGCAGTCCGACAAGGGCTATTGGGGGCACGGACGTGATGCCGATGCTGACTATAAAAAAGCCGTCCTTGGTCTGGTGCAGGACAGGCTTAAGTTCTTTGCGGAACTTGATCAGCTTAGCGAACCATTTTTTGCCGAGCCGGATGAAAACTCTGTCAAAGAATTACTCATATCGCCTCCCGATAAGCACCTAAAAGGTGTGCCGGCAGAAGAACTTTCCAGAATTCTAGAGTCCGTTATATCAAAGTTGGAACAGAGTGATTTTAGCGAAGACGATATCCGAAACAGGCTAAATGAATTGCTAGCCGAACTTGATACTAAGCCGGGAGTACTGTTTCCGGTCATACGGATCGCTATCACCGGGAAGAGTTCTTCGCCGGAAATATTCGGCACTCTGCGGCTGCTTGGAAAAGACAAAAGCCTGGCAAGCCTTCATAGAGCCTCAGCCTTATTAGACTCATAAGCATAAGAATTGGTACAATCTATAGATGAACAGTGACATTCTGCCTCCGGGGTGGAAAAAAATAAAAAGAGCTCCCAAACCGGTTGCGGCAGTAGCGGCACCGGAAGCTCCCGCGCCCGATCTTGATATGCCGCTGCCGGAAATCAACATCGACCTTCCGAAGAATCCCAAGCCAAAGCACAAGACCGTCTTCGCCAGATTTATGAACTTCAAACCCCGGGAGCACTGGTATAACCTAAACCGGACCGAGAAGATAATGACTGCCGCAGGAATTCTCCTGGTCGTGGCCGGGCTCGCAACCGCCATTTATTTACTACTTATCAGGCAGCCCGCCACGCCGGTAGAACACAGAGTCGTAGTAAAAGCCGCGCCTAAGCCTACTACCGTCGCCGCGCCTCTGACGGGCCTGCAGGTAGACCCAAGCCTAGTCAAAAGACCGGTTACCGCCATCATGATTGAAAACAGTCTGGACGCCCGCCCGCAGTCCGGGCTTCAAGATGCCGGGATCGTGTATGAGGCTATTGCAGAGGGCGGCATTACCCGCTTTTCGGCTATCTTCCAGGATACCCAGCCGCAGTATATCGGCCCGGTGCGCAGCCTCCGGCCGTACTATATTGATTTCTTTACTCCTTTTGACGCCGCCATCGCACACGTTGGAGGCAGCCCGGAAGCCCTGGATCAAATCAGAAGCGGCGGCAAAGACCTTGACCAGTTTTTTAACGCCGGCAGCTACTGGCGGCAAGCTACCCGCGATGCCCCTCATAACGTCTATACCAGCTTTGAAAAGTTGGATAATCTAAACCTTTCTAAGGGCTATATCAGCAGCAGTCCCAAGACTTGGCCGCGCAAAAAAGACAGCCCCTTGAAAGTGCCGGCGGCCAAATCGATAGATCTGGATATTTCAAGCGGCGACTTTAATATTCACTATGATTACGATGCCGCCACTAACAGTTATATGCGCTTTGAGGGCGGCAAACCGCATCTGGTTTCGACTACTGCTGATAACGCTACGGCCGCACAAGTGCACCCAAAGGTAGTTATAGCCCCGATTATGAGCTACGGCATTGAATCCGATGGCAAGCATAGCCAGTACGGGACAACCGGTTCAGGACCGGTCTACGTGTTCCAGGATGGAGGGGTTACACAGGGCACCTGGAGTAAAGCCGATAGAGCCAGCCAGTTCGTATTTAAAGATACAGCCGGCAAAGATATCCCGCTGACAGCCGGCCAAACCTGGGTAACGGCTCTTTCTGACACTGGGCAAGTGCACTACGCTCCCTAGACGTTCCACCCCTGTTCTGCTACAATCTTTGAGTTATTAGCTAATAGTTGTAGCTATAAAATTTTTCAAGCTCGGTATATTGCTTGGAAAATTTAGAGGAGAAGACTAGCATTAGGTCGAAGCTTTCTGACATGGTCAGAAACGAGACTTATGCGGAGGCTTCGACGAGGCCCCTTCGTCTAGCGGTTCAGGACACTTGGTTCTCATCCAAGAGATCGCGGGTTCGAATCCCGCAGGGGTCACCAACAAAATACCTCAGCCTAGTGCTGGGGTTTTTTGTTGGTTACTCTCTACTGAGAGTTGAACCCGCGAAGCGGGGACGGGCGCCAAGGAGCCACGCGCAGATGCTCGCATCGAGCAGGGCGACTGCGTGTTGCTTTAGCAACCATCCCACACAATAAAAAAGAGAGGGTAGGGTGACCCTCTCCCTTTAGTCAAAGTGGGGAATGTTTATGTGCTGGCGTCGCTGCGGGCAGCACTCTTGCGACCTCGACGGCTGGCTCGGCCGCCCATGGCGGCTATTCGGCTTCTTTGCTCTTTGCTCATAGCCGCAAAACCGCGGGGTTTACTGTTTGCCATATGGCTCCTCCTATTAATTAATTATTCGCTAAATCCTCATCCATCATGTCGCTATCTTCTTCGCGGCCAACTCCCTCGTCGCGGTTATTGGTAGCGCCTAAGCTGCTTTCCTCGTCTTCGTCCCTATTAGATGTAACTTGATCTTCATCCATAAATGCCCTCCTCTTTTACTTTGCCACTTCATTTAACTACCGGCGGTTAAATCAAACTATGAACATATTCACCATAGCTATGTGATTAAATTCACAGTAAATCGTGTTGCAAAGCTTGAGGCTGTTGGCCTAAAATAAAGGTAGCCATATATGGGCTTTCGCATCTGCGGATTCCTCCGTATAGACTACTCAACAGGGTGGCACACTCCGGTCACTGCTAATCCCTAAACAGCTTTAACAGTTTCTTGGTAAACGGAATCAGGCACTAAACGGTTGCCTAATTTTTCTCCAAGCAGCTCACTCCTCACAAAAGCCGTTTGCCGATATCACAACTTCTATCGGTACTCTTTTTATAACTTACTAACCGGAGGACAGAACAATGGAAAACATCATCGAAATTAACAAAGACGTAAGCGTAGTAGCCTACTACTTCAGAAACGCCGGGGAGCGCCTGCGCTGCTTTCCAAAGCGCATAGAGTGGGACGGCAAGCGGGTAGACTTTACCGAAACCGGGCTGCGACACCCCACCAAAAAAGGCCAGCGCATGGTGCACGTGTTTGACATGAGCGACGGCAACGCCGATTACCGCATAGAGTTCGACGCTGAGCGCCTAACCTGGACCCTAATTTCAATAGCAGATATATCTTATGCCGCGCCACATAGCAGCCTTGCAATCGCCCATTAATCCGGCTGTTCCGCAGCTGATGCACATCGACCTCAACAGCTGCTTTGCCATGGTAGAGCAGCAGGCTAGGCCGCTTCTTCGTGGTCGCCCAGTGGGTGTCACTAACCGTAAGACCAAGAATGCCTGCGTGGTAGCTGCCAGCTACGAGGCCAAACGGCTGGGGGTTAAGGTGGGCATGCCTTTTTCCGAAGCCAAACTGCTGGCGCCGGACATGATATTGGTAGAGACCGATCCGCCCAAGTACCACTATGTTTACCAGAAGCTAGTCAACATCATGAAAAGCTACTCGCCTAACGTCACCATGAAAAGCATAGACGAGGGGATTATCAACTTTACAAGCACCGGAAATGTAAACAAGAAGACGCTGGAAGCTATCGGCTACGAAATCAAGCAAAGACTTAAAGAAGATGTGGGCGGTTACATGACCTGCAACATCGGCATCGCCCCCAACCGCTTTTTAGCTAAAACCGCCGCCGGGCTTCATAAACCGGACGGCCTGGACATTATTGACCACACTAACTTGCGCCAAACCCTGGCTACGCTTAAACTGACGGACCTTACGGGCATCGCTAGCCGTAATGAGGCCCGCCTGAATGCCGCCGGCATCTATACGGCGCTGCAGTTTTTAGACGCTCCGTCCGACATCTTGGCGCGGAGGGTATTTAAAAGTGTCTGCGGCGAGGATTGGTATCAGCGCCTGCGGGGCTGGGAAGTGGACGATTTTGAATCAACCGTCCGCACCGTGGGCCGGCAATTTGTGCTGGACGAGTGGAAGCCGACGGAAGAAGTGCTGCGGGCCCGCCTTAGCTACTTATGCGAAACTACGGCCATGAAGCTGCGCTACAAGGGGCTAGCTGCCAGAGGAGTAGTTGTGTATCTGCGTTATGCCAACGGGGACCACTGGCACGAGCGCAAGATATTCCGCCAGCCTTTTTTCTCTAACGCCGATGTTCTAACCAAGGCATCCTTAGTATTTAATCGCCGGCCGCGGGACGACTGGGTAAGGGAAATGAGCATCAGCTGCTACAACCTGGAGCCGTCCAACATGGACCAAGTCAGCCTGCTAGAAGAAGTAAACCGCGAAGTCTGGCTGACTGAGGCGGTAGATACCATTAATAATCAGTTTGGAGAATTTACTATAACTTTAGCCACCAGCCTGCCGGCTAAAGGCCTCGTCAAACAAAAGATACCTTTCGGTTCCACCCGGTACTTTGAACTTCTTTGCAATAGAGCCTAAAATAGCCGATAATTAAAGCATTATCAGGATGAAGGTTAAAATGGTGGGTTACCAGTGTTCTTAAAAAAGAAAAACTCCCTTGAAAATGGGGCTGGCAGCTTAATCAGTAGTAAATTCTTTAAAGATCAGCATCTAAGCGCCGATTTTATTCTGGGCGCTATTGATGACGGGGTAGTTATGGTGGACCGCAATAAAGTAATCCACCTGTTTAACCGCGCCGCCGCCAACATAACCGGCTGGGCGGCCACCGAGGCCGTAGGCAAAGACTTCACGGCAATCATGCCCTTAATAGACAACAAGGGGAATCCGTTGCCGCCAGAGCAGCACCCCTTTATCCAGGCTCTGGTAAGCGGCCGTCAAGTGCGCAGCAGCGACTGCATTTTGAATTCCAGAAACGGCAAGCAGATGGCTATATCCGTGGTGGTTTCACCCATTATGGAAAGGCCCGGGAAGCCCGCCGACACCGTAGTCGCGGTTTTTCGTGACGTAACGACCGAGAAAGCACAGGAACAACAGCGCTCTGATTTCATTAGTACGGCCAGCCACGAGATGCGTACGCCCATAACGGCCATCGAGGGTTACCTGTCCCTTGCCCTAAACGATAAGATAACCAAGATTGACGATAACGCCAGAAAGTACCTGGAGAAAGCCCACACTTCCACCGAGCACCTTGGGCAGCTTTTTCAAGACCTTCTGACCAGCTCCAAAGCGGACGATGGGCGCCTGGCAAGCAACCCGGTAGTCATGGAAATGGGAGAGGTGGTAAGCCAGGTAACCGAAGCTGAGCAGTTTAGAGCCAAAGAGAAGAACCTGGAGCTGAAGTACATCGTAAGCAGCAGCAAAGACGTAGCCGGCGGTAAAGTGGTGAGGCCGTTCTACTACTGCTTCGTAGACCCCATCCGTATGAATGAAGTCCTACAGAACATAATTGATAACGCCGTTAAGTACACTCCTGAGGGATCGGTTACCGTCCGTCTAACCGGCGACGCCTCCACCATACAGATTCAGGTTCAGGATACGGGACCTGGTATCGCCGCCGAGGATATCCCGCATTTATTCCAAAAATTCTACCGCGTAGACAGCTCTGCCACGCGCACCATCGGCGGTACCGGACTGGGATTATATATCTGTAAACGAATTATTGAGCTTTATGATGGGCGCATATGGGTGGAAAGCCAGCTGGACCACGGCAGTACGTTTTTTATTAACCTGCCGCGGCTGACGACCGAGCAGGCACTGCAAAAGCAAAAAAACCAGGCCAGCATGGTGTCGCCATCGGTAAATTAAGGAAGATGATGTTACAATTAACTAAATATAAAGCATAAGGACTAAACCGATGCCAAAGATTCTCTTGGTGGAAGATGACAATAACCTTCGGGAAATATTCGAGATGCGCCTCAAGGCGGAGGGCTACGATACGGTTACGGCCGGCAACGGCGAGGAAGCCCTGGTCGTAGCCATGAAGGAAAAGCCCGACCTGATTATCTCCGATGTTATGATGCCTAAACTGTCGGGTTTTGAGATGCTGGAAACACTGCGTGCCGCCCCTGAAATGGGCCAGACCAAGGCCATCATGATGACGGCTCTCGGCCAAGCAGAGGACCGGGCTCGCGGAGAGAAGCTGGGCGTGGTAAAGTATCTAGTGAAATCCCAAGTAACATTGGAAGATTTCGTACGCGTGGTGCGTGAGGTCATTAGTCCTGACCAAGTTGCCACCGGAACTCCCGCGGCAGCGGAGGTCCAAGCGAATTCTAGCCAAACACAAAATAACCAAGAAAGCGAGACAACTATGCCACCAGCAGATCCATCAACCAACCCAAGCCCAGCCGCCCCAAGCGGTGGCGACAGCAACCCAATCAGCAGCGGCGTACCGGCAGACACTTCTCAGCCAACAACCGAACAAGAACAAAACGCCGTCCAGGATCAAATCAATAGCTTTGTTAATGCCCAGGGCGCAGGTGACGACACTGCCGCCACTACGGCTCCGGATGTCCCGGCTGTAGATAGCGCCGCTCCGGCAGTAGACTCCGGCGCAGCCGCAGTTGAGACTCCAGCCGAACCCGCAGCCGCTGCAGGCTTTGGCGGTGAACCGGCAGCAGCACCTGCTCCGGCAGCTGATACCGGCACTACACCCGCAGACACAAGTACCGCGGCCCCTGAAGTTCCAGCTTCAACCGAGCCGGCACCCGAGGCTCCGCAGCCTCCGGCTCCTGCCGAAGGCAACAACACGCTTTAGGAGTTTTTAAAAGCAAAAATAGCCGCGTCTTGTAACAGAGGTGCGGCTTTTTTGATATTTACAGGTATAATACTGGGGTGAATAAAAAGACGCCCCTGGCAAACCCGGATGAAGTGCAAAGCATAAATGGCCGAGCAGCTAAACCCGCCGAGAGCACTGACAGCGTTGCAGCGGACCAGCCCGCCAGCCAGACCAGTGCGGTTCGACGTAGGCGTGTGCCTATTGTGGCTATCGTGGGAAGGGCCAATGTTGGCAAATCCAGCCTGTTTAACACCATAATCGGGCGGCGCGAGGCCATTATCGCCGACGAACCCGGCACTACCCGCGATAATGTAACCGCCAAGGCCAGTTTTGATGGTAAAGACTTTTGGCTGGTGGATACTGCCGGCCTTAAAAATGCCAGCGACGAATTTGAACTTTCCATTCAGGATCAGATTATCCATGCCTCTGAAGACGCCGATGTAATAGCGGTAGTGACAGAGGCTGACGTGCTAGTGACCGCCGAGGACCGCCGGGTAGCCAAACTGGCGCTGCGTACTAAAAAACCGGTCGTGCTGGTAGTTAATAAGATAGATAAGAATTACCGGGCGAATCTAAATGAGTGGCGCACGCTTGGCATAGAAAACATAGTCGCTACCAGTACCACCCAAAAGAAAGGGATTGATGAACTGCTGGAGCGCATATCAGGCAAATTACCTCCGGCGCGTATCCGCGAAGAATCTGATCGTATCCACGCGGCGCTGCTGGGCAGACCCAACGTTGGCAAATCTTCTCTTTTTAACTCTCTGGCCAAAAAGCAGCAGGCCATTGTGTCGTCTCGTGCCGGCACCACCCGAGATGTTAACCGCGCGGTCATCCGTTACGAGGGCAGGGAAATCCAGCTTATGGATACGGCCGGCATCCGCAGGCCCGGCAGGATAGAACGCGGCGTCGAGCACTTTAGCGTCCTGCGCGCCCTGGCCGCCATAGAAGAATCCGATGTCACGATGCTTCTAATGGACGCTAATGAATTAAACGTCCAGCTGGACCAAAAGATAGCCGGCTTGGTAAAAGAAGCCGGAAAAGGGCTGATATTGGTAGTCAGCAAATGGGACAGTATGGACAAGGACGCCTTTACCCGGGACCATATAGCACCCCAAATTGCCGCAAACTTCGTTTTTGTGCCGTGGGCACCATTGATATTTACCAGCTCCGTCACCGGCCAGAACGTAACCAAGCTGTTTGATCTGATACTGGAAATAAGCGAGGCCCGGAAGCAGAGATTTACAACTCCGGAGCTTAACAAGTGGCTGCGCGACGTGGTCAACCAGCACCCGCCGGCAGGATTAAAAAACCGCTCGCCTAAGCTGAACTACATGGTCCAGGAAGACGATATCGATATGCCAAGCTTCAAGATATTCGGCGCCCATACCAAGTTCCTGCACTGGAGTTATAAAAGGTATTTAGAGCGCAAATTCCGGGAAAAGTGGCCGCTCAACGGAACTCCTCTTAAATTTTGGTTCATAGAGAAGCACTAAGTTGGTAGTTGGTAGTTGGTAGTTGGTAGTTGGTAGTTGGTAGTTGGTAGT
>JAQGHE010000046.1 GCA_028288985.1 Candidatus Saccharimonadota bacterium | reverse complement strand
GTTTACATATAAATGTGAAGCAATTTGGCCCAGCCAAAACCCTAGGACCCCAATAGCCAGCATAAAGATAAACATCTGCCTCCGAGCAGGCATCCCTAATTTCCAATACACAATAAGAAATACTACTGGTGGCACCAGGATTAAATATTGAGCGGCAAATAAGATCAGACTATCCATTCATTTCCTCTTAGTTTTTAGTATTATAGTGTTATGAAGAAAACTCAAATTTCGTTTCTAGTTCTGGCCGGTCTACTATTTATAGCACTTGGCGTTTATTACTGGGTTACCAAAGCGGGGGATTTACCAAGTTTTGTGCCTGGTCATGAGGCTGGCTCAACACACATACACACTAAGCACGGCTTAGCGGCGGTAATTCTTGGCATAGGTTCCTGGGTGCTGGCCTGGTTTATATCCGGTAGCAAAGAATCTACTTCAGATACAGATAAGTAAAAGCCAAAACTCCGGCTGCTAAACAATACAGACCAAAAGGTGTCAGAGTGTTTGTTCTGAAATACTTAGTTAAGAAGCGTACCGATATATAGGCGGCTAGTGCAGAGCAAAGCGCACCAACCAGCGCCGGTACTCGCAAGGAAGCAGCTGATGAGCTGAAAAGTTCAGGGAGTTTTAGTATTGCTGCAGCACCAATGATGGGTGTAGCCAGCATGAAGCTAAAGCGTGCCGCTGCTTCATTGTCTAGGCCCGCCAGCAGGCTGCCGGCCATGGATGAGCCGGAGCGTGATATCCCGGGGAAGAGCGCGGCGGCTTGTACGGTGCCTATGCCAATTGCCTGCCGCCATTTTAGCTTGGCAATATGCTGGTCGCTTCGGGCTGAAGTTTGGTTGGCGGCGCTCAGGCGGTTACGGCGCAGCCGTTCGGCTACCAGTAGTATGAAGCCGTTCAATATCAAAAAAGCGGCAGCGGTTTCCGCTGAATTAAAGAGTTTTCTAAGCGAATCCTGAAAAAGTAAACCGATGATACCGGCGGGAATGGTACCTACCACCAGCAACCAGCCGAGTTTTGCGTAAGTGTCGGACTCCTTTATCTGACGCTGTGTGAATGAACGCCCCAGGCCCCTCAGAATCTGCATCCACTCCGCCCAGAAAAATATGAAAAGTACGATTGCGGTGGCTAGATGGGTGGCCACTAAGAACGTTAAAAAAAACGAGTCGTTTTGGTGAATGTTCCAGCCAAGCAGTTTGGGGAGTATAACGCTGTGACCTAGGCTGGAAATTGGGAATAATTCGCTAAAACCCTGCAGGAGTCCCAATATTACCGCCTGAAAAATACTAATCATCGGTCGGTCGTTTTTTGCCTTTCTTGTAGTGGAACACTACCGGCAAGGCAGAGAGCACAATAATTATAAAGATTGCTGGCAGTATGTATTTATCAATTCCATGGACGGTCTTGCCAAGAGTGTAGCCCAAGAGGGGCAGGCTAATTCCCCAAAGCAACCCCCCAAGAGCATTAAATTTAAAGAAATGACGGTAACCCATCTCGCCGACACCGGCAACTATAGGCACAAAGGTGCGTACGGCCGGAATGAATCGGGCTAGAACTAAAGCCTTGCCGCCTTGAGTTTCAAAGAATTCGTGAGCTTCGGTAACGCGTTTGTGAGAAAACAACCAGGAGCTTTTACGGTTAAATAAAGCATGGCCGGCTTTTTTGCCGGTGTAATAGCCGGCATTATTGCCTAGTATAGCCGCAACTACGGCTAGAATTATTACCACGACGATATTTAAATAGTGCTGGGAAGCCAGCAGCCCCGCGGCAAAAAGCAGGCTATCCCCAGGCAGGAAGAAGCCTATAACAATTCCGGATTCTAAGAAAATGGCCGAGAAAATCCCCAGATAGCCGAAAGATTTAACAAGGTGAGAAGGGTCAAGTAAGGAACTCATTGCATTTATTATACGGCATAAGCAGATTATACTGGTCAGTCTATTGCTAAAAAGCCAATTATTTGGTATAATATGTAAATGACCCCCAATGAATACCCAGGCAATGACGATGATAGGGAGCCGCTAGCTTCCGACCCTGATTCTGTTGAAGATGTAAGAGAGCAGATAGAGGAACAAGAAAAAGAACTTAGAGCGAACGGGCATATTGCTTCCCAAGATCCAGAACAATCACTGGTTGAAGGTGCCAGTTCTCATGATCAGGAGGTCGATAAAAATTCTGAGCAGTTTGCCGAAACTATTCGCGATGCCATGGGAATAGTTGGTATGCATAACGCCGACCATATTACTCGTGAAAGATTAGCTCGCGCTGACCCAGAAATAATAAAACACCTTACACCCGAAACAGCTGAAAGTCTATACTTTGATGCCTTTCGAAAGACGCACAGACTACTGGGCAAGCGAGCGATAACACTTTCGCGCGTAATAAGTCACGCTAGAAGTCGGAAAAATCAAGACACTGATTTAGAGAAGCTTCAGCTTATCCAGAGAGCACAAGATATAGGTCATTTATATGAATATGGCATTGACGCTGATCAGCTATTGCAGATTTCCAACGCGCGAGTTTCTAAACAGCAAAACATTAACCGTTTAGCTTTTTTCCTTTTTGACGAACCAAGGCTCAATAAGTTCAATAGTGCCATGATGGCTCGAACCGCAGAAAAAGGATCGGTAAGAGTTGAGAAAGTAGTAAAAATGGCGCAAATAATATTAAGATTTCAACTCGAGCGAATTGCCCATAATAAAACCAGTCGCCAATTTGGGGATAAACCTGAAAGAAGGTGGACTTCAACTGACTACGAATTTCATGATCTAGTTGTGCACAGAATAGGAAGTAATATAGCTATAGGCGATCTGATATTACAAGAAATGCGCAGCGAGACCATCGAAGATTTTATGCAGGAAATGGGCCCATACAATTCCCCAGGCTTGCAATAGCCCCCGGTTTGGAGTATAAAAGTACCCATGGTTCGAAGTAGCTACTTTATGGTCTGGAACATTATTCTCGTCAAGCGAGATAATGCTGCAGTTGCCTAAAAGTACTAGATTCACCAAAAAGTTCCCAGGACGACTGCAGCAGAAAGGCAGTCGTTTTTTGTTGCCCGGCAGCTAGGTTTAGCTAAAGCACCAAAGTATAAACCTAGCTGTGGGGTTGCAAGATGCGCCTTCAAGCGCACCCCCAAGCACATGGCTGCGCCGCAATCCCGCGGACAGTCAAACACAACAGAGGGAGGATGTCTTGAGTAAGGATGACAAAGCTCGCCGGGAGGCCGCTGAACTTCTGGAAAAGTATCGGGAAGGTGAAGAGGCGACAGCAATCGCCGAAGAGCTTGCCCGACTACAAGATGCTTATGGCGCTTGGCGGTTCAGGCTCCATTTGGATGAGCTGGATTTTACGTCAATCGCTGTAAAGAAGGCGAAAGATGCAGCTTGGCAGGCAGGGCGTGAAGGGGCTTTGCCACACTTCTATCTCGCGCTTGACGCCACAATCGACAAGCAGTCAGTTCGTGCGGCGTTTTACCGTGGCACGTATCTCGAGCTGGTAGATGAGCGGCCTGAAAAGGCGGCTACTCAGCAATCTCCGGCCATTTCCCGTCCGCCGCGCGGTCCTGATAAGGATGGGCTGGTTGATGCCAGGATCGAAGAGATTGGTCAGCGGAAGCCGACTCGAGCCGGCTTCGTTTCTTTCTGAGGTGTTTCTCATGGGGCAGCCGGTCTTACACCGGCTGCCCCTAATCGCAGAACTTCTCCCTCACTTTCAATCTGTTATTCTTGAATGATGGCCAAAGAGCATCACATTATTTATCTTCCAGGTTTAGGCGACCACGACTCGCGTCTAAAAAATGGCCAGAAAGCCCTACTGAAGAAGTGGGAAAAAGCAGGGGTTACTACTCACTTCCAGCCAATTAACTGGGCGGACGGCGAGCTTTTTGAGCCCAAACTACAGCGAGTAAATACTCTTATTGACGAGTTAGCTTCCAAAAGTCACAGGATCTCATTGGTTGGTGTGAGTGCCGGCGCCAGCGCTGCCGTTAATGTATACACTCAGAGAAAAAGTGAAATTAGCGGAATAGTGTATATCTGCGGAAAACTGATGGGCTCGATCAACATTGATCCGAAGTACTACCGCCGTAATCCGGCGTTCCGCGGATCGCTATCACAGGCCCAGATAAATATTAAAAAGCTAACCCGCGAAGATAAGGAGCAGATGTTGAGCCTGCACCCATTTTTTGATGAAGTTGTAGCAATTGAAGACACTAAAGTACCCGGTGTAATCACAAAAACCATTCCTTTCTTTTTTCACGCGCCGACCATTTTTGCCGTCCTGAGTTTTTACAAGCGGGTGCCAATAGACTTTTTAAAGAATGGCCACGCAGGGCTGAGTCTATGAGTAAGGGGCTAATTTATCTATTTATCACCGTCGGCGGCATTATCGGCAGCTACATTCCGGTACTTTTTGGCGCCAGCGGTTTATCTTTCTGGAGTATTTTGGGCGGAACCGTAGGCGGTATAGCCGGCATTTTCGCAGCTATAAAATTTAACAATAACTTCTAAAGATTCATTTGACTGACAAGGGGCCGGGGGCCTAATCTAAGAAGAATGGGTCTAACAAAAAGTACAGGTATTACATCTAAAATTTCCCGGATGCCGGGAATGCCGGGCAGGGGCTATGAAAAGCTCACCGCGGAGCAGGTAGCGCCAGATAGGGATTATATAAAGGACTATTGGCCAAAGCTGGTCCGCCATAATCCGGCCGATGACGACACTCTGATAGGCCTGCCCAAACCGTATCTGGTCCCGGCCTTTGAACAGGGTCACGAATTTGATTTTAACGAACTTTATTACTGGGATAGTTATTTTATGGTGCAGGGACTAATGACTCCCGATAATAAGGAGCTGGTCCTTGGCGTTCTGGAGGATCTGTTGAACTTATTTGAGCGGTTCAAGATTATACCCAATGCCTCCCGTACGTATTTGATGGGCCGTTCGCAGCCGCCGCTGCTTTCCAGTTTTATCCTGGAGGTTTATAAGACCTACAAAATGGATAAGGACTGGCTTTCCCGGGCCATCAAAATCGCCCAGGAAGAATACCATGTCGTCTGGATGGGAGAGTCAAAACCTAACGCCCGCCTAGTCTACGAGGGGCTGAGTCGCTACTACGACGTCAATTACCAGCACGGTCTGGCGGAGGCGGAAAGCGGCTGGGATATGACTCCGCGCTTTTCCAAAAAATGCCTGAATTATCTGCCTATAGATCTGAACTGTCTTTTATATAAGTACGAGCGGGATTTTGCATACGCCGAGCGGCTGCTTCATCGGGAAGAAGAGGCGATTAAGTGGGAACAGGCCGCCCACAAGCGGCGCATGACCATCAACGAGTTGATGTGGAGCGACTTACGAGGTTTTTATTACGATTACGACTACACCAAGAAGCACCGCGGCAACGTAGATTCTCTGGCGGCTTACTACACCATGTGGGCCGGCATCGCCAGCGAAAAACAGGCTGCTAAACTTGTCAGCGGCCTGCGGAAATTTGAAAACAAGGGCGGTCTGGCGACAACGGATGCTATGCCGCTGAACCAATTCGTGCCCGGCGGCCAACCGATGCAGTGGGCCTATCCTAATGGCTGGGCGCCGCTGCACTTTATAGTGGTACGCGGTCTGCAGAAATACGGTTATCACAAAGAAGCCCGTCGTGTCGCCCTGAAGTGGATCGACACTAACCATAAGTGGTTTAATAAAAATGGAGTATTCCTAGAAAAATATAATGTCGTCCAAACTGAAAAACCACCAGTCAAAGGCCTTTATCCGTCGCAGACCGGTTTTGGCTGGACTAACTCGATCTTTGAACTCTTCTGCCAAGAGTATCTAGACAACTGATTCTGGCGTACTGCAATAAATATGTTGCTTATGGTTACTTCGGGTGTATTATTCGTTTTAGTATAGGAAGAGATCAAAGGAGTAAAAATGACTAACCATGAAGAAGAAAGTAGCCTCCCAAGAATGAGTAGGGGCGATAGACGCAAGGTAAGTAATTTAGTGCATGCTTTTGAGCAGTTAGATGAAAGTTACGCCCATGATCATGGCGCAGAAGCTCCTCCACGCAGATCCTTTATATCCCGTCTGGCTGCCCGCATAGCTTTAGCCGGGCCATCCCCGGACCGTCCACAGAAAATTATGTCCCGCGGCCGTATAGGGCTTAACCACTAATGAGCGGTTTGCCCAAGCCATCAGCCGAAGCAATTTACTATGAGGACGATAAGCTTTATGTTTGTCTGGCTTCGTTTCCACTCACCCGAGGCCACAGTGTGGCGGTATGGAAAGATAATGTTAAAGACCTGAACTTACTTAGCCGCCAAGATTATGATCATCTGATGGAGCGCGTAGAGCAGGCCCGAAAAGCTCTGATGAAGACGCTGAATCTGCAAAAAGTTTACCTGCTCTATTTGGACGAGGCCCAGCATGTCCATTGGCATCTGGTGCCCCGCTATAAAGAAAAAGGATACACGGTTTTAAACCACCAAGCCCAAGAGCTGGAAAGCTTCGACTTGGCTGGCCGTATTAAGGAAAACTGGGTATGAAGAAGACCAGCGCCGGGCTTTTGATTTATAGGCGACACGGCGACAAGTTAGAAGTGCTTTTGGTGCATCCGGGCGGTCCATTCTGGGCCAAGAAGGACGACGGCGCGTGGGGCATTCCAAAAGGAGAATACGAAGAGGGCGAAGACCCGCAGACGGCAGCTAGAAAAGAATTTGAAGAAGAAATAGGCCAAGCCCCGCCGCCCGGAGACTATGTTTACCTTGGCGAAATGAAACGTAGCGACGGCAAACAAATCAAAGCCTGGGCAGCAGAAGGGGATTTGGACGTAGGGGAAATAAAAAGTAATACTTTTGAAATGGAGTGGCCCCCAAGATCAGGTAAGACCGCGGAGTTTGCAGAAGTTGATAAAGCAGACTGGGTAGAACTATCGCGGGCACCGGCTAAGATGCATAAAGGTCAGGACGTTTTTTTGCAGCGGTTAGCCGAACATTTAGGTGTGCAAATAGAGCCGCCAGAACCGGCCCAGAGTTCTCTGTTTTAACAGATTAGGATACAATATAGGCCTATGGCGAAATTTTATATAACAACGTCAATTCCATACGTAAACAGCGAACCCCACATAGGTTACGGGATGGAAATAGTCATGGCCGACGTTCTGGCCCGCTACATGCGTTCTCAAAACGCGGATGTTCTGTTTAGCGTAGGAACCGACGACCACGGCGGCAAGATTGAAGAGAAGGCCGCCGAGCAAAAGATTACCCCGAAAGAATTTGCCGACCGGATGAGCCAAACTTTTAACGATCTGCTGAAACTTTTAAATATCAGCAGCGACCGTTTTATCCGCACCACCGATCCGCACCACGAGCAAAAAGCCCAGCTTATCTGGAAGAATCTGGCCAAATATATCTATAAAGGCACCTATATCGGCTGGTACTGCACCGGCCATGAAGAGTATTTTCCGGAGCAAGTCGTCAAGGCTAACAACGGCATATGCCCCGATCACAACCGTCCTTATGAGCAGTTAAAAGAAGAAAACTATTTCTTCAAACTCAGTGCCTTTACGGACGAGATTAAGAAGGCCATAGAATCGGACGCGCTTAAGATCATTCCCGAAACCCGCAAAAACGAAATCATGTCCGTCATCAACAGCGGGCTGGAAGACTTCAGCGTTAGCCGGCCCAAAGATAAGATAACCTGGGGCATTCCCATACCTGACGACAATGACCAGGTGATGTATGTGTGGTTTGAAGCTTTGATGAACTACATCACGGTGCTGGGATATCCTGACCATGCCGACTTCAAAAAGTACTGGCCGGCCGATGTCCAGGTTATCGGCAAGGATATCTTGCGCTTCCACGCGGCTATCTGGCCGGGCATGCTGCTGGCCCTTGGATTGCCCTTACCCAAAACTTTGTACGTGCACGGACACATTACGGTTGACGATAAGAAAATGAGTAAAACCCTGGGCAACGTAGTGGCGCCCAAAGACATAGTCAGTAAATATGGCACTGATACTTTCCGGTATTTTTTGCTGCGTCACATCCCCAGCTATGGCGACGGAGATTTTAGCATGGAGCGGCTGGAAGCGGCCTACAACAGCGAGTTGGCTGATCAGCTGGGCAACGCGGTTTCCCGGACGGCGGCTATGATTACCCGCTATCAGCAAGGTCTAATCGGCGACATTCCAGAACCCGATCACGACATCGCACCATACCAAGAAGCCTTAAGCAATTGCCGTTTTGATCAGGCGCTGGATGAAGTGTGGGAGCGAGTTAAGGGCCTAAACCAATATATTGACGAGCAAAAACCCTGGGTGATCGCCAAAGACGAGAACGAGAAGGAGCATTTAAGCGAAGTGCTGGCCTATATGGCCGGATCGCTGATAGGCATAGCCGATCTGCTGACGCCTTTTATGCCTGAAACGGCCGATAAGATAAGGTCTGTCTTCGCCGAAGGGGTGGTCAAACCGCTGTCCGGCACTCTCTTTCCTAAGCACGAGCTCGCGCCGAAAGTTTAGGAGGCCGTATGGAGTTTGTTGACACTCATTGCCACGTACATTTTGATAGCTACGGTCTGGACCGGGAAGCTGTGTTGGCAGACGCCGCGGCAGCTGGAGTAAAGCGGGTTATTTGCGTAGGCTGTACGCTGGCTGACAGCGAAGCGGCCATCAATTTCGCGGCTGGCCATGATAATGTTTGGGCAACCGTTGGTGCCCACCCGCATGACGGGGCGGATTTTTTGACGGCCAAAAATGCGCTTGCTGATTTTAAAAGACTGAGTGCGCAGCCAAAAGTAGTCGCTATCGGTGAGATTGGGCTGGATTATTTCCGCAGCACCGTGCCTATGCAGGACCAGCAGGAATCCTTCCGGATGCAGCTTCAGGCAGGCCTGGAAACCGGCTTGCCGTTTATCTTTCACGTTCGTGAAGCGTGGGATGATTTTTGGAAGGCAGTTGATCAACACCAAGGAATTACAGGGGTAGTCCACAGTTTTAGTGCCGACGAGCAGCAGCTGGATAATGCGCTGAGCCGTGGGCTGTATGTTGGCTTAAACGGCATCATGACTTTTACTAAAGACGAGAGCCAGCTGGCCGCCGCCAAAAAGGTCCCGCTTTCCCGGATGCTTCTGGAAACCGATGCTCCCTTCCTGACGCCAAAGCCTTTCCGGGGAAAAGTGTGCGAGCCAAAGCACGTCGTTAACACCGCGGAATTTTTGGCCGAGCTTCGGGGCGAGAGCCTGGAGCAGATAGCCGAAGCTACTACCAGAAACGCCGTTAATTTATTCGGAATTTAGCGATGACCAAACCCATTTATTTAGATTATGCTGCCGCCACCCCGCTTGACCCGGAGGTGCTTCTGGCTATGACGCCATATTTTACCGAGCAGTTTTATAATCCTTCGGCAACCTATATTGCCGCCCGCAGCACTCGACAGGCGGTAGAGCAGGCAAGGGCTGCGGTTGCCGGCTGGCTGGGTGCCCGCCCTGCCGAAATTATCTTTACTTCCGGGGCTACGGAAGCCAATAACCTGGCCATACTAGGAGTTGCCGCCAAACATCCGGAAGGCGAAATTCTGGTCAGTGCCATTGAGCACGAGTCGGTAATCGCCCCTGCTCAAAAAGCCGACGCCAAATTAATTCCGGTAAGCACCGGCGGCATAGTAGATATAGACCATTTGGCTAAGAATATTAACGAGAAGACCCTGCTGATTAGCGTGATGCTGGTCAATAACGAACTTGGCAGCGTCCAGCCTCTGCGGGAAATTGCAAAGCTGGTCGAGCAGACCCGCAAAAGCCGGCAGCGCGCCGGCAACAAGCTGCCGATTTACCTGCACACCGATGCCGCCCAGGCGGGCAATTTTTTTGATCTACACGTTTCGCGGCTAGGAGTGGATTTAATGAGTATTAACGGCGGCAAAATTTATGGTCCCAAGCAAAGCGGCGCGCTTTACGTACGGGCTGGGGTGCAGCTTGAACCGCTAATCCTGGGTGGCGGTCAGGAGTTCAATATCAGAAGCGGCACCGAGAACGTAGCCGGCATCATCGGACTCGTCAGGGCTCTCGACATTGCCCAAAAGAACAGAGAGGAAGAGTCGCAAAGGATAACCGGCCTGCGGCATAGCATGGAAAATGAGATCGCCGAAATTTATTCCGCGGCAGTTATAAACGGCTCCAAAAAACACCGGGCGCCGCATATACTAAGCGTCAGTTTTCCCGGGCGGGATAACGAGCGGTTGATGATGGAGCTGGATGAGCGGGGAATCCAGGCGGCTGTCGGCAGCGCCTGCAGCGCGGATAGCGTCGAACCTTCCCACGTGCTTTCCGCCATCGGTCTGGACGGCCCGGAGGCGCGGGCGACTCTGCGGTTTAGCCTTGGCAGACAAACTAAGCAAAAAGATATAACAACGGCCGTCCAATTGCTAGCGTCCATATTGTAGGTAACAGTAGTGCTTTAAAAGCAAAAGCAGTATAATATCCCCCAGATGAAGAGACTTTTTCGGGATGCCCCATTGCGGACTTATATACGGATAATCCCGGCCCTTTTATTACTCCTGATTCTCTTGCCCTTGCATGCCCATGCCGATAACGTCGTACAGGGTTATAAATCAAAGGGTGTCGTGCAGCAGGGATTTTTGGTCTCTATGGTTAAGAATTCTCAGGATACGGTAGAGGCCACTCCGGCGGGGGACTCCGGCAGTATATACGGTGTAGTGATAGATCCCAGCAATGCCCCCTTGACTCTTAATCGCCAGGTTGAGGGGCAGGTTTTCGTGGCCACAACCGGTAATTATCAGGTATTTGTCAGCACGGAGCGCGGCAATATCCGCCAGGGCGATTATGTGTCTATATCTTCCACCAGCGGTATAGCGGCGCTGGTAGCCGGCGATCAGAAGTCCATCATCGGCCAAGCTCTGGAGGCTTTTGACGGTAAAAAAGGCGTTATTACTAAAGCCGGCAACTTCTCCGTCGGGAAGATAATGGTCAACATCGATCCCCGCAAAAATCCGGTCGCTACCAACGACGTTTTTGTGCCGGGATTTATGCGTACTGTCGGTGCTGCCGTAGCCGGTAAACCCGTTTCCGCCCAGCGCATATACTTATCCTTGGTTTTCCTGATAGCCGCCGTTACGCTGGCTACTACGCTGCTGTGGGCTTCCGTGCGGGGCGGCATGATAGCTATGGGTCGCAATCCGCTCAACCGCGGACATATCCTCAACAGTATGTTCAGGGTGGTAAGCGCGGCTGTTCTGGTTTTCCTTGTCGGGTTATTTGGAGTATATTTACTACTAAGAATATAAGGAACAAAAATACTTAAAAATGAATAAGGGTGGGCTGATATTAATCGTCGGATCGTTGCTAAGCTCAACGGCGGCTTTTGTGTGGCTGATATGGCGCATGGAAGGCCGCGGATCCGGTCCGGCTAAAAAATTAGCCCCGGGCCAGCTATCTGATGAGGCCGCCGAAGACGTAGAGCACATTTTTAATGACGAGTTCCGCGAAGAGCTGCGTAACCGCGGCCGCCTGCACTTTGAAAAAGTGATCGGCGAGAGCGCCATGTTCCTACAGCAGGACCTGCGTGAAACTACCGCCCAGCTTAATGACTACATGCGCTCCGAATTGACCCGGACACTCCAGGCAGAGTTTAAAAAATACGAGCAGTCGATAGCCGACGCCAAGCAAATCGCGCTGGGTTCAATCGAAAAAACCATAACCACCATTGAGCAGCAGCGCCAATTGATGGAGCAGCAGCTGGCGGCACAGAATAATGCCAATAAGGAAAGAGCCATCAAACAGTTCGAGCAGGATATGGCCAGCATCGTTAACCACTATGTGATCAAAGCTATCGGCAATCAGATCGACCTGTCTGACCAGCTGGAATACATCTTGGCGGAGCTGGAAGCAAACAAACAAGCCATTATCGAGGATGTTCGCAATGGCACAGCTTAAGCTGCCAAGTACGGTTGTCAGCCGGGCGGACGCTATGCGCTTGCTGCGCGAAATTAATTCGCTGGATGATTTCTTTGCCGGTGCGGCAGCCAGAAAAGGCGGTACCCCGCTTCAACCGCCCAAGACAACCAAAATGCTCGATCAGCTTGGCGAGATAAACGGCCTTAATCTGCTGGATGCGGATAGCCGTAAGACTTTGTACGAACAGTTGGAAACTTTGAGCCGGCAGGCCCCATCGCTGCATCTTAGCTTTGCCAACGAACCGTCTCCCAAGGCCGTAGAACCTATCTTGCTGTGGCTTAGAGAGCAGATCCACCCCAACTGTCTAGTGCAGACGGGAGTCGCCCCGGCTATTGCCGCCGGCTGTATTTTGCGTACCCCTAATAAGGTTTTTGATATGAGTATGCGAGTGCACCTGCAAAAACAGGCCCACTTTTTGAACGAACTGATTGCCGGAGCCATTAATGGAAGGTGAAGCGCGCAAACATTTTCAAAGCCTCGTAGACGCCGGCAATCCGGTTGGTGAAGTTATCGCTGTGAACAGCTTCTTGGTTCAAGCTAGTGGTATGCAGCCGGTAAATGTCCACTCGCTGGTGGTCTTTGATGACGGCAGCAAAGGCTTCGTCCACCACATCCTGGAAGACCGGGTGGTCATACTGCACCTGGGAAGCGACACGCTGCGCATAGGGACACTAGGCGTAGTGCAAAGCAATTCTATGATGGCTAAAGTCGGCAAAGATTTCGTCGGCCGGGTAATTTCAGTAATGGGAGAGCCTTTGGATGGCAAAGGAGCCGTTGCCGCTGATGCCAGCTGGCCGGTGTTTAACGCCGCCCCCCCGATTTATCAGCGCGAACTTCTAACCACCCAGCTGGAAACGGGTATCACTATTATCGACGCCATGTTCCCGATTGTGCGCGGACAGCGCCTAGCCATCATTGGGGATAGCAAATCCGGAAAATCCACTATGGCCTCCCAGATTGCCATCAACCAGCGCGATACAGACCAGATCGCCGTTTACGTGATGATCGCCAAGCGCAAAAGCGATATTGATGATCTGATAAATAGGCTTGTCGCCAACAAAGCTATGGAGAAGACCATCGTGGTGGTCTCAACCGTTTTTGAATCTTTGGTTATGAGTTATCTGGCACCCTATGTCGGTGCGGCGTTGGCCGAGTATCTCTGGCAGGATCAGGGAATCGATACCGTAATCTTGTACGACGATCTGACAACCCACGCCCTGGCTTACCGCGAAATCGCGCTGCTTTCAGGGTCAAGCCCCGGACGCGACAGCTACCCCGGCGATATGTTCCACGCCCACTCCTCACTACTTGAGAGAGCCGGCCGCTTGAACCGTAATAAAAAACACCTGACATCGGTGCCCGTCGTCAACGCCGCTGGCGGAGACATAACCAGCTACCTGCCTACGAACATCATGTCCATCACCGATGGACAGTGGATTTTAGATATGAATGTCTTTCATGATGGCCAGCGCCCGGCTATCCACACGGGGTTGTCTGTTACCCGTGTCGGTACCGTGGGACACAGCGATCGCCAGAAGGATCAAAACAAAAAAATAACCAAAACCCTGGCGTCTTATTCCGAGGCCCAGGAGTTTGCCCGCTTCGGTTCGGAAATGGGCGATGAAGCCAAATCCGCCCTGGTACTTGGCGGGAGGCTGAAGGAGCTTTACACCCAGGTTCCGGGTGAGACGTATAATCTGGTAACCCAGCAACTGCTGCTTGATATCGTTTTAGACTCTAATCCCAATGCCCCGCTGCCTATAGATAAAGTCAAAGAAGCCGTCCGTGTCGAAGGACCAAAAATAAAGTCTGATGAAGATTTTGAGAAGGTTAAAGCTAAGCTTGTAGCCGAATTCAAATCGGCTATGCCGGCTCCACCAGCTGCGCCAGCCCCAGTGGCCGCCCCTGCAGCTACCGCTCCCGCAGGAGGCAAATCATGAGGGCGCTGGGCGAAATCCTAAAAGAAAAAGACACCATGGCCACCATGGCGCAGTTATCCAGCGCTTTTGAAGGAATTGCCAGCATGCGCATCAGCCAGATCCGCGACCAGGTGCTTCAAAGCCAAGGGTTCTTTAACGACCTTTGGAGAATTTATAGTCAGATCCACCTGAACGGTATGTTTGGTTTCGGCCGTAGCCAGACTGATGTGATACCGATTCAGAAGGAGCTGATGATACTGATAACCAGCGAGGGAAGCTTCAGCGGTGATATCGATCAGAAGCTGGTACGCGAGGCCCTCAAGGCCTACGATCCAGCCCGTAACGATATAGTCGTAGTCGGCCACCACGGAGCCGTGCAGCTAAAGCAAAACGGCGTACCATTTATAAAAAGTTTCAGAATGCCCAACCGCGATCAGAATATAAACGTTACTCCGCTGACGGCAGAATCTCAGAAATATATGTCCACAGTGGTCTATTACGAAAATTATATTTCGCTAAGCAACCAAGAGATAAAGAACTTCCAGCTGGGCAGTGCCGTTACAGAGCGCGGCCGCACGGTAGCCGCCGCAGAAGAAGTCATCAGCGAGAAAAATTATATCTTTGAGCCAAGCAGCTTCGATGTCGCCAACCACCTGGAACGCTCCATGATGCAGATCATGCTAGGCGAAGTAATCCTGGAGTCAAAACTGGCCCAATATGCCAGCCGTTTCCGCGCCATGAGTGCCGCCAAAGAAAAATCAAACGAATCGCTTGGCGAACTAAGCCTTAGCTATAACCGGGCCCGCCGCCACATCAAAGACGAAAGACTGAAAGAAATTATGAACGGCCTAAGGAATAAACCAGAATGAGTCCCTTTAGATCTCACTTAACTTTCATATTTCGGCGGACGACTGAATATGCGTGCATGCTTCAACGCTCTAAATCCATTGAGGGCCTAACGGGATGAGCACCGGAGCTATAAGGTCGGTTCAGGAGCTGGTAGTTACGGTCCAGTTTGATGACGAGCAGCCTGATATAGGCGAACTTTTGATCGCCCAGAGCCCTAACAAGGGTCTGCTGTTGGTTAACAGCTTAGCTTCCGGGAATATAGCCGTCTGTCTGAACATTTTGGAAGACCGCAGTCTGCAGAAGAATATGGTGGTAGATAGGACCAAGCACGGAATAGAAATCCCGGTCGGAGAGCCGACTATAGGGCGCATTTTAGATGCCTTGGGCCGGCCACTGGATGGCCAGCCGCCGATTGATGGTAAAGACGTTATCCGCAAAAACATTTTCAAACTGCCTACCAGCACCCAAAGCTTCAAGGCCAGTAAACCGGACATCCTGGAAACGGGCATCAAAGTTATCGATTTCTTCACGCCGCTGCTAAAAGGCCGCAAGATGGGTATTATCGGTGGTGCCGGTGTCGGAAAGACCGTGCTTACCATGGAGCTTATCAACAACGTTGCTAAAAGCGGCCAGGGCCTCAGTTTCTTTACCGGCATTGGCGAGCGCATCCGCGAAGGCCACGAACTTTATGACACGCTTAAAAAAGGTAACTTGCTGGGCAGTACCTGCATGTTCTTCGGCCAGATGGATCAAAACCCGGTGCCGCGCGTACTGGTGGCCATTGCGGCTGTTGCCAACGCCGAATACTTCCGGGACGAGAAGAAAAAAGACATCCTGTTCTTTGCTGATAATATGTACCGCTATATACAGGCCAGAAACGAGCTTTCAACTGTGCTTATGCAGGTACCAAGCGAGGGCGGTTACGAGCCGACGATCTTCTCTGATGTAAAAGTTCTGCAGGACCGCTTGAGTAGCAATGATAACGGCTCCATCACCTCCATCCAGACCATCTATGTTCCGGCAGACGACCTTTCCGATCCGGCGGTGCTAATGATCTCGCACGAGCTTGATGGTACTATCGTGCTTTCCCGTAAAGTGGCCGAGCAGGGTATCCGCCCGGCGGTTGACCTTATCAAAACTACCTCCAGCCTGCTGAGTCCGGAGATGGTGGGCGAGCGTCACTATAAACTTTCTGTGGAGGTCCAGAAGCTGCTGCAAAAGCACGAATCGCTGAAGAGCATCATCGCCATCATCGGCGAGAACGAACTGTCGCCGGGGGATCGCACAGACTTCCGTAAAGCCAAAGAGCTGATCCAGTATTTCAGCCAGAACATGTTCGTTACCGAGAGTATGATGAAGAAAAAAGGCGAATTCTACCACCGCGAAGAGACGCTGACCGGCATAGAGCAAATTCTAGCCAAAGAAAACCTATGAGCGACCAAGTAGCCCCGATAATGCACGTTAAAGTCTATGCGCCGTTTAAGATCTACTTTGATGGCGAGGCCAATAGCGTGTCTGCCACCAACCGCACCGGCAACTTTGATATTTTGCCGCGCCACAAAAACTTCATGACCCTGCTTACTCCATGCAATTTAGTCGTCCGAAAGGACGGCAAGCCTAGTTTGAGTTTGCCGATAACGCGGGGGATTATGCATGTTAAGGCTGATCAAACCACCGTCTTCCTAGACGTCTAGACCTCCGCACCGCGAAAGTCTAAAACCCAGCAATGCATCCAAACTAAGCTGTGGTTAGTGTTGGTGGTATTGGTGGGCGAGGGCGTGGCCTTTGCCCCGAGAAATCAAGTAGCGGTTTAGAGGAAAGGCTACCAAGAACGCTACAACCAAGGACACCGATAAACTTATCCAGAACAAAAAGCTGCTAAGAGTTGCGTTAATTGCTCCCGGAACGGCCAGGATAAAGGCGTTGTCAGACAGCTCCATCACAGTAATAGATGCGGTGTCGGCCGCCAGTGCCACTTTTAGGGCCTTACGGAAATTAATCCCATGACGAAGAAGCGGTCTAACACTTAGGAAGTAGCCGAAGAAAAAGGCTAAAACGATAGATATGATAACGCTTGGAGTAGTTGACCACTTTAGGGCAGTAGAAATGATCATTCCCACAACCTCGCCAATAGCGCAGCCGGTTAAGCAGTGCAGCGTCGCGCTGGCAGCAGTGCGGTTAATCGAACCATTGTCCATAGCCCTAGTTTATAACGAAGTAGTCGAAGCTGAAGCTTGATCCGGCTGGCGGCGGGGTAGAGCAGCCGATGGAAAAACCGGTCGTATCACGGTTTACATAATAAGTAATAGAACCGGCCGCGGAGCCTACGGGAGTTATAAGTACGCGCGGTGTCGAGGCGAAATGCTGGGAAAAATTAACGGTGGCAAACAGCCCGACGGCTGGCGAATTGCCGGTATTTACAGTCATAGTGCCGGCGGTGTCGGTGCCGCTGACACTTACCGTACCGCCGCCTCCAAGAGCGGTACCGGCCGTTCGACTTACGGACGTACCATTAGTAACAATGTGGCGCGACACGGACAAATCGCCGGTAAGCTGCAGCCCTGTGACAGAGATCGTGCCTACGGAAAGGCTGCCGAAGCTGGCGGTGCCGCTGACGCTCAGGTTTTTCTGCACGGTCAGCGTGCCCTGCAGCGTGGTGTTGCCATTGACGCCCAATTCTCCTCCCACCTGGACGCTGCCAAAAGTACCGGCATTACCGACATTGACAGAGGGTAATGAAAGGGAACCGCCGACTTTTAGGGCCCCGGCGATGCTTAAATCCTGGCGGGCCAGAACCTGGCCCTCAAAGACAGAATTACTCTGGATATCTAAAGTCTGCTTAGAATCCCCAACCAAAGTGGTGTTACCCTTCAACTCGGCCAGCTGAGCGCTTGTTAATGACGGCGCTTTATTGTTATTAGTCTTAGCGCCCTTGCGGCTGGAACTGACGGCAAAGACTATGATGCCGATAGTTACAAAAATTATGACCACAAAGATAATAAAATAAATATTGAAGGAGCTTTTTAGGTGGTCGACTGCCGAATCTTCAACCATTGCGGCAGGCGGTTCTGCGGCTGGGGCAGGCGCGCCGGCCGGAGTGGCCGGTGCACCGCCTTCCGGTACGGCAGGTGCATCCAAGCTGTCGCTTTCGGCATCCGGCGCCGGGGCATTCTGAGGAGGGGCCGGATTTGCAGCATTTGGATCAGGAGGTTGTTTGTTTTGTTCTTCAGCCATTTCCCACTCTTATCTTACCTATATATTAAACGAAAGGTAGTATAAGGACTAGCGGATTGAACTTTACGGGTTTTTAAGCCAAAATACCCTATGAATGGTAAGAAAAACAAAAACATTTTTTGGCTCGTTACTACTCGGCTTATTTATCATGGTCGGTGCGGCCGCGGCCCAGTACACTTCGCCCAATTATAAAGTTAACGAGACATTTTTTGGCTCTGGCGGCAATCTTGATAATCAAAGCACCAACTATAAAGCCAAAACAGCGGCCGGGGAATTGGCCGTTGGCAACATAAGCAGCCCGCATTTCCAGGCCAACGCCGGCTTTAACACTACGGATACGATTTTACTGGAGGTCAATGTCAACGGCGGAGTTTTTGACCTGGGAACTTTGAGCGAATCGCAGGTAAAAGTTCAAAGTACCACCTTCACGGTCAAAGACTATCTATCTACCGGCTATACCGTCCAGATGGTCGGACGCCCCCCCAGCAACTCCGGCCACGAGCTTACCGCCATGAGCGCGGCTGCCTCGTCCAGTCCGGGTACGGAGCAGTTCGGCATAAATCTGGCCGCCAATAACTTATCGGGTGTTGGGCCTTTTGGCGCCGTGCCTAGCCAAGTACCGGATGCCACTTTCGGCTTCGGCTACGCCGTTTCCCCATATGACACCTCTAACTTATTTAAGTTTGTAGAGGGTGATACCATCGCAAGAAGCGACAAAAGTACAGGAACAACCAGCTACACGCTTTCCTTTATTGAGAATATGTCCAGGGTAACGCCCGGGGGCAGTTACGGCACCAGTTTGTTCACCCGCGTAATTCCCACTTTCTAAGCCTGTGGATAAGTTATTAAATAATGCTTGTGGCTATAAAACTAGTATGTTAAATTTACTCTATAGAACTCCTAAAACAAAAAGATTATGAGGAGAAATAATTTGAAATCAATCAGGACTCTGCCAAAGCGACTCTTCGCCTTACTTGCCGCAATGGTGCTGTTATTTGGCATCGTGATCCCTGTTATATTGCCTAAAAGCGCCGATGCCGCCCAGCTGCAGTCGCGCCAATTAAAAATTAGTTCTTCAGCCAATGGCACCGTAACTACTAACATATCCGGGGTGGCAGCCGCTCCCGGCTCCGGTGGTAACGGTCAAAAAACCAGAGAAGATTTTTCGTTTAAAATAGCCACTAGCGGCAACGTTGGTTCGGTACTTATCCAATTCTGCGATGATCCTATCAAAGACGATCCTTGCGTGATGACCAACATCGCCGGCTTCAGTGCGGCCAACGTATCATCCATTGTCGGCCAGACTAACTGGGGAGGTGGTGCTTTTAGCTTAGATACTTCTACCGTATTAACCGGTGCACCGTGGAGCTGTGCAGGCTCCTCTCCAGGACGCACTAATTGTATTGCCATCAACAGAGGTTCACCTGGCGCTGAGACGGCTAGCACCGCTGTTACCCTTGCATTTGGAGGCGGAGCAACCGATTACATTACCAATCCAACTACCGACAACAAGCCATTCTTTGCGCGCATTTACACCTTCTCCGACACGGCCTACACTGCCGCCAACATCGTAGATTACGGTACGGTTGTAGGCTCTACTGCCCAGCAGATTGATATCACCAGCAAAGTAAAAGAAGTTCTAAACTTTTCCGTTAGCCCAATTGCTACCCAGGCCCCCGGCAGCACCTGCACGCCGCTGACTGATAACGCCGGCCCCACGCCCGCCCCTGGTTCCCTGCTGCTTGGTGATACCAACGGCGTTCTATCCTTCACCCAAGCATATGATGCGCACAGCTACTTCCGCTTAAGTACAAACACTAACTTTGGGGTGAGCGTCTATTATTCCGGAGATACGCTTAAAAACGGCTCTAACGCTATCGCAGCGGTTGGTACGACCGCCGCTGTGAGCGCTCCCAATACACCACAATTTGGCCTTGGTATTGATAACAGCGATACTCAAGGAGGCAACGGCTACAGCTTTAGCAGTCTAGCGGCTATAACAAACGCTACCAGCCCTAATGGCACGGACTATAGCAATGCGGCCGGCTCTATCGCCGCGTCCCCTGTGGCAAAATTCGGCTTCAATACCTCCAGCGTTACAACTCCGGAAATCATCGCCACTACCTTAAACCCGGTAGCCTGTGATACGGGTTCAATCCGCTACCTTGGTAACATCAGCACGGCAACTCCTGCCGGCATCTACACCACGACTATCACCTATATAGCCACCGGCAAATATTAGACCTCTCAGTTCAACTTGGGCCGCTAAAAGTGTAAACTCATATGTAGTTACTGCTTATGTTTATAAACGCCAGATTCCGCCCAAAACAGATCCTATTACCGGCATTTTTAGTCACGGTCCTGTTTTTTATGATTAGTGCGCAGACTTTTGCTTTCACTAATCTGATTAACCGCAGCATTGCCATCGGTACTGCCGTAGGCGGCGCAAATACCACCCATACCTTCTCTTTTGAGTTCCCGGTAACTGTAAATATAGGTTCACTGATGTTCGAGTACTGTACCGACCCGATAGATAGCATAACCTGCGTAAATCCTAGCGGCTCAGACGTAACCGGTGCCGTGCTGGACAGTCAAAGCGGCGAGACCGGTTTTTCTATTGTTTCAACTGATCAAAATCATATTATTTTGGGCCGGCCGGCCGCTGATGTTGGCCCCCAGACCAACAGCTACCAGTTCAGTAACGTCATCAACCCGTTTAATAAAGGCCCCTTCTTTGTACGCATCAGCGCCTATGCCAGCAGCGACGGCAGCGGATCCTGGTTATCTTTCAGCTCCGTTGCGGCCAGCATCAACCAAAGCATCAATATTAACGCTGAGGTGCCGGATATCTTGTACTTCTGCGCGGCAGTAGCCATCCCTACCAACTGTTCAGATGCCACCGGTGATTTTATAGATTTTGGCACGCTTTCCACTGCAGCTACCAGATTTGCGACGTCGCAGTTTCTGGTAGGCACTAACGCGGTCAATGGCTATTCTGTAGCGACCGATGGCCCTACGATGACTTCCGGTACCGATCAGATACCTGGGCTAGCTGCGCCGGATGTCAGGCGCGTAGGCAAGCCCCAATTCGGCCTCAACCTAAGGGCCAATCTGTCTCCGCTTGTCGGTGCGGAGCCCGCCGGGGGCAGCGGATTCGTTAACGCTAATTATAACCAGACAAACCGCTACGCATATGTTGATGGCGATGTCGTGGCCCAATCACTGGGACGCTCCGAGATTGGTGTGTATACAGTCAGTTATATCGTAAATATCAATTCTACCCAGCCATCCGGCGTGTACAATACAACCATAACTTATGTCTGCTTAGCAGGATTTTAACTTTTTGGACTAATATGTTACGATTTCAAAAAGCCATATGGGGAATAACAAAGAAAATGCCTTTTAAAAAGCCACCAGCAATCCTATCAGTTGCCTTATTATTCTTGTCTATCGGGGGGCATGCCTTTGCCCAATCTAACGGCCTTGGGGTAACCCCCAAACAAAGCTATACCATGAAGGCCGGAGAGCAGGCCACTAACAGCCTATTTCTTAGTAACCTTAATAAGACCCAGCCGCTTACGGTGCAGATTACGGTAGTAGATTTTGAAGCCCAGGATGAAACAGGAACAGCCAAGCTATTAAAGGCATCCGACCAGCAGCAAACCGCTTGGTCGCTTAAGCCCTACATCACCATAGCCGATGTAGTTAATGTTCCCCCCGGAGCCAACAAGCAGGTACCATTCACCTTGAAATTACCGGCCAATGTCGGTGCCGGCACTTACTATAGCGCCATAGAATACACCGCCAGTACGGGCAGCGGCCAGCAGCAAGTGAATATCGCTGCCAGTACCGCTACGCTGCTATTTATAAATGTCCCGGGCGAAGCCAGAGAACTGCTAACCCTGCAAAGCTTCGGCATGACCAACGGCAACAGCCTTACCAGCAAATATTCCTCCGTCTTTCATGCTCAGCCGGAATTCTTTGCCTACAAGATGAAGAACAGTGGTAACGTAGCCGAATCACCAGCCGGCAGCATCATCATAAAAAACATCTTCGGCAAAACCGTAGCCACCATAGACAACGCCAATCCAAAGGCCCAGATAGGCCTAATCGGTCAGACGCGCAAATTTACAGGGTGCAACCCCAAAGATAGGGCTTCAGAAAAATTGCCGCTGGACAATAACTGCACAGCGCTTAAGCTTAGCCCCGGCTTTTATTCTGCCACCCTGGCCATCTTATATGGACAAAACGGCCAGCCAACCCGCCAGATAGGCGCCACAGCCCACTTTTGGTACCTGCCTTGGAGTTCGGTTATCATCTTGCTGATAGTACTGTTGGCGCTTGCCTGGGTAATCTACAGGCTTTACCGCCGAATGAGCCGCCGCTAAAACCCTCCGGTCAGCTTGCCCACCTATCTGTTTTTGTATTATGGTTATGGTATGATTTCACGGCTTAGTCGGTTCTTTGGGTGCATGGCTGTAACTTTAGTCGTCTTCACCGCCCTTGGGAGCTTGGTGCTTGCCGCTCCCCCAGCTAAAAATCCCCAAAGCGGCTCAGTCGGTTTACAGGGAGAAATTCCCTCAAATCCGCCAAAAGAGGGCGCCACCATTACCGTTCCAGGCAACGGACAAAACTTTACAGCCACACCGATAACCGTCGGCGGCATCTGCCCCAAGGGCCTTCTGATAGAGATTTATAAAAATAATGTTTTTTCAGGCTCCACTAACTGCGATACCGGCAGCTTTACTCTGCAGATAGATCTGTTTGATGGCAAGAACGATCTGGTCGCTAAGGTGTATGATTCCCTAAACCAGGCCGGGCCGGATTCCAGCACCGTTTCGGTTAACTTCAATGCCAATAAGCCGACTCCCGGCCCTCGCATATCTTTGACATCGGCTTATGCCAAGCGGGGCGCCGTACCGGGCAGTACGCTTACCTGGCCAATTATCCTCAGCGGCGGGGCCGGCCCATATGCCGTCAGCGTTGATTGGGGTGATAAATCACCGGCAGATCTTATAAGTCGCCCCGCCGCCGGAGAATTATCTATTGAACATGTCTATAAGAACCCGGGATTTTACACGGTTATCATCAAAGCCACGGATGCGAATGGGGTAGATGCCTTCCTGCAGGTCGTTGGTGTAGGCAATGGATCAACCCAGCAAAGCACCCAAAGCGGAGCCTCTCCTACCGCCACTGCTCAGCCAAAGGTTGTCTGGTGGCCGCTATTGGTTAGTCTGGTGCTGACTATTGCGGCCTTTTGGCTGGGGAAGCGGCAACAGATAGAGCAAATCCAAACCCGACTCCGTAAGGGCCAAAAACCCTTCTAACAGTCGAATCAGGTTTGCCTGCTCGGACGGCGGAGCCGCCGACTCCGCAAACCTTCTTGGCGCGCTACATCGTCATAAATTGTGCTGCTCGTTCGATGTATCTAAATACACCTCACTGCGCTGCTCATTTATTCCTTGTATCGCATCCAAGTTCGACTGTTAGAATATGCCCCCCATTGCTTGTTATGCATCTAAGCAGTAGCTCTAGAAGGCCCGCTAACCCACACGGAAATACTTCTACTGTATAATGTCCGCATGAGAAGATTTGAGCAGGGGCCCACGAGCACGCTAGAAGATCCTTTAGGCGGCTTCAAGCAATGGAGCAAAGAAAATTATGAAATGGCTAGAAGGTATGAAGCCAAAGGCCCACTTGGCAAGTTGATAATGCGCAGGGTAACTCACCGGGGCGACAAGGGAACCCGGCTTGAATCGGGACGAGTACACCAGAGAAACAACAATTTAAGGGTGGCGCAGATAGCGGCTGATAACCGAGAATTAATGGACACCTGGAATAAATAGTACTCTTATCACCTCTGTAATTCTGCTAAAATATAATAAATGAAAACGGTATATGTCGGTTTATCCGGCGGAGTGGACAGCTCCGTCAGCGCTCTCTTGCTGTTAGAGCAGGGCTACGAGGTGGTTGGTGTCTATATGAAGAACTGGAGCAAAGATCTTCCGGGCATGCCCTGTCCCTGGAAGGAG
Source organism: Candidatus Saccharimonadota bacterium (assembly GCA_028288985.1). Classification (GTDB taxonomy): domain Bacteria; phylum Patescibacteriota; class Saccharimonadia; order Saccharimonadales; family UBA10212; genus JAQGHE01. Next base: position 981 of record JAQGHE010000046.1, on the reverse strand, counting down.
GATTACCAGGATGCCAAACGGGCGGCCGTACAGCTAGGTATCGATTTTAAAATGTATGACTTTGAGCGCCAGTACCATCAAAAAGTAGTGGATTACATGCTGGATGGCTTCAAAGCCGGCATTACCCCCAATCCGGACATCATGTGCAATCAGGAAATCAAATTCAAACTGTTTTTAGATACTGCGCTGGAAGATGGGGCTGATATGATCGCAACCGGCCACTACGCAAGGGTAGGAAATAGTAATCAGGAAATAGTAAATAGCAAACTAATTTCTAATTCCTCATTACCAATTGCTCGTCTTTTGCAGGCAAAAGACGATAATAAGGATCAGACCTACTTTTTGTACAGGGTTACTCATGATGCACTCAGCAAAACACTGTTTCCGCTTGGCAACTTAACTAAGCCGGAGGTGCGCGCTCTGGCCAAACAAAAAGGCCTTATAACAGCCGATAAAAAAGAGAGCATGGGTATCTGTTTTGTCGGCAAGGTGGGCATCAAGGATTTTTTGAGCCAATATGTAGATCAGCAGCCGGGCAAAATCATAGATCAAAACGGGGTAGAGATTGGCGAGCACGACGGGGCGATATTTTATACCATCGGCCAAAGACAAGGCTTGGATGTGGGCGGCGGTATGCCGTATTACGTTGCCGGCAAGGATATGAAAAAGAACGAGGTATACGTAACCACGGATCTTCAGGACGATAGGCTATGGAGTAATCATATTAATTTGACCAGCGTCCACTGGATAAATGAGCCGCCAAACGAAGGGCAAGAGCTTTCAGTACGCACCCGTCACCGCGCGAAACTAATCCCCGTTAAAAAACTTAACAAGTTAAGTAATAATAACTGGACGGCAGAGTTGTCCGAAGATGTGCGGGCGCTAACCCCCGGCCAATCAGCCGTTTTTTATAGCGCCGATGAGTGTCTTGGCGGCGGAATTGTAGTTTAAAGCTGGCCCGGGCATAAAGCTTGTGCTATA
>JAQGHE010000045.1 GCA_028288985.1 Candidatus Saccharimonadota bacterium | reverse complement strand
GCAGAGACTAAAAAACCAGCAGCAGCACCCGAAATGAAGCAGCGGATTCGTATCCGCTTAAAGGCATATGATCACAAAGTTATTGATCAATCCGCAAAGCAGATCGTAGAGACTGCTCTTAGAACGGGCGCTAACATTGCCGGCCCCATACCTCTGCCTACCCGAAAAAGCACCTTTACGGTAGTAAAGAGCCCCCACGTTTATAAGAAGGGCCGCGAACAGTTTGAAATGCGCGTCCACAAACGCCTTATCGATATCACAGAACCTACACCCAAGACTATTGATTCACTGATGAATCTATCTTTGCCAGCCGGCTGTGACGCCGAAATTAAAATGTAACTATGAAACTTATTGAATCCGGTGCCAATCGGCTGCACAGATCACTTTCCAGGAGAGGCGCCATGGTTGTGATTCGTAACGCCAGTTCGGAAGAGTACGGTTATCCGCCAAGTAAAATGGACCATGTTTACTTTGCCAGCGCCAAACTTCTTGAGCGGCATGTAACAATTGAAAGGGATTCTAATGAAGTGTTTCAGGATGTACATAAAGAGGCTACAGAGGCTCTGAGCAGGCAAGCTCCGTCAATGCCTCAACTAAATTAATACCTTATGTCATACAAGTCACCTCGCGATCCGGAATGGAGCCAAAGAGTTCAAGCAGGTAGAGCCTATGCTGCGGCTAGAGAGGCTCGCGAGGCTGAAGCAGCTCGAATGCTAGAGCACATTCCTGAGCAGCCTGAACAATTAGAATCCGTAGCTGACCGATCTCACCCACGGGGCAAAAAAGGTATTGGCCGGATTGCGCTTCGTCCTGCAACCTCCTGATTGTGGGGCTGCTTTGTAAGGAAATTCACAGCTAAGCTTCAAAAGTAGCGGATAATTAAACGGTGGTGAAACGGATAAGTCGATCTAGGCTAAGGTTTCACCGAAAAAGAGTCCAGAAGAGGGCTCTTTTTAGTTCCACGCCAAAGTGCGAAGTGCGTGGAGCTCAGCAGTGGTCCGCTGCTCAATCTATCTGTGTTCATATTTATTCGCTCAAAATAACAGTGGCATCTAGTTTTTCTTTAAGTTCGACAGTGTATTTAAGAGGGTCGATGCCTAGATTTTCTTTACCTACGGAATTGATTATTTCGCTCCAGCCTGATTGCCAAGATTCGACTACAGTGGCTAGTTCTTCATCGGGCATAATTATTTCATCTGATGGCGTAAGCTCTTGCCGGCCACTTCCTAATTCAACAGTCCCGAGTGTTATGTGATTCAATTGGGCGAAACGAAAGCTCAGTTCCTGGGATTCACCAGAAGTGCCAAAACTTAGTTCAACCCCAATTTCAGCAGCATCTTCAGAAATAGCCTTATAAGTTGGCTCGCAGCCGAAGTCAGGTAGTTCGCTGTCGCTTTTAAGCCTAGACTGAACTATTCTAAAAAATGTGTCGTTTGCCAGCATTGTTTCTCGGAACTGGTCCTTTGCCTTAAAAAGCTGCTGCTCCCGACTAAGTGGCTCATCTTCGCTCATATCTAAATTATACACTCAGAATAACAATATAAATCACTGGTAGCCGAGCGGGGCTATATAATAGACAGTGAAGGAGAAGCTTATGTTTAAACTAGTGGATGCATTTAGCGGGTTTTCGGTTGATGATCTAGTTGAGGCTAAGAAATTCTACGGCGAGACTTTAGGCTTAGAAGTAAAGGAAGATATGGGTCTGAACTTAAACTTGCCCGGTGGGCAGAAGGTGTTTATCTACCCTAAGGAAAATCACCAGCCGGCAACCTACACAGTTTTGAATCTTGTAGTCGATGACTTAGACGCCTCAGTCGATGAGCTAATCAGCAGGGGAGTAAAGTTTGAGCAGTATGAAGGAATGCACCAAAACGAAAAAGGAATTGCTAGACCGCCGGAAGGCTCTAACTATGGACCTCCGATTGCTTGGTTTAAGGATCCAGCAGGTAACGTCCTGGCTCTTATAGAAAAATAGGCAAATAACAATAAAGTTTCTAGGACGGCCGGGGCGAAGGAGTCTTTGAATTAAATACTTCACAGAGATTCAGGCGCCATAGTCTCATAATCTGTAGTTGGAGGATTGTTCCGATGAACAAGTAATCCAGTCAAAATTGGAAAAGAGCCCGAAAGGGCTCTTTTCCTATCCTGAGATAACAAAGCCGATAGAGCCGGCTAATGTTATTATTTAGTGATGAGCAAACAGGAGATCTCGATTGCGGAGGCTAAACAGGATAAACTACAGTACGTTGTCGCCAACTTTGTTGTGGTTAACCCAGCCGAAAGAACAGTTTTGCTACTGCAGCGAAGCAATGAGGAGAAAGTGCATCCCGGCAAATGGGCCTTTCCTGGCGGTAAATTAGAGCATGACAACATAGCCAAAATGATCGAGGAAGAGGAAGTGGATCCGCTTGAGGGTGTCGAGGACGTGCTTGGCAAGCTTGCGATGAGGGAAACATTAGAAGAAAGCGGACTCACAGTTATTAGCCGAGACGATGTGATTCTGAAAAATAAGGTGTTTATTAGGCCGGATAAAGTACCGGTTTTTATGGTCAGCCTGATGGCCGAATACCAGGGCGGGGAAGTTATTCTTGAAAAAGGCTTTATCGATTCGGCTTGGTCTACAGAGCAACAACTTGATAGCTATGATTGCATCCGGGGAGTCCGGGAAGAGGCCCGCAAAGCCTTGAATCTTCTTTAAAGATCGGAAAAGAAGCTTGTGGTATTCTATAGCCATGAGATCATTCAACCCCTTCTTGACGTGGCAGACCGGCAGTAAGTTGGCGGTTTGTTCTGTGCCTTTCTAAGATATTAAATCAAAGACATTGAAGAGACCGCCACCAGGGCGGTTTTTTAATTTAACGGAGAATAAAATGATTGAAGAAATTCGAAACAGTGGAGATAAGTTTAAAGACGGGCTAATGCAACAGCAGAATTTTGGTCCATTTGTTTTAAAAGTAATGCAGGAACTTCAACTTAGTTCCGACGACATTTGTGATCTCTTTGCTGCAACAATACCCGCGGTAAATAGTTGGACTGCAGGAGAAGCTAAACCACAGCCCAGTATGCGAGCCCGTGTGATATCTAAGTTAGCCGCCATGGTTATGCAGCAGCCTTGATGTACTTGATGGCCAAAAGACAAAGTTTCCCAAAGTCAGATTAATCACTGAACTTGACCTCGATAAAGGCAAAAATGGTGTAGAGGTACTATGGCATTAACAGCTACTCAAATAGGTTTGGCACGGATAGCCCATCGCCTGGAGCGAAGTAACGATTTAAATAGACTGCTGGCCGAAATTGGTGAGGCCAAGTATGTTCTGATCGGTGAAGCATCGCACGGTACGAGTGATTTTTATGCGTGGAGGGCTGCTTTGAGCCGGCGTTTGATTAGGGAGAAAAACTTCAACTTCGTAGCCGTGGAAGGCGATTGGCCTCCTTGCTATGAAGTAAATAGATACGTTAAAAACTATTTCTATACGGAGACTCCAGCAGAGGAGGTTCTGAATGTATTTGAGCGCTGGCCTAGCTGGATGTGGGCCAATAAAGAAGTAGCGCGCTTTATAACATGGTTGAAGGATCACAATCTAAATTTACCAAAAGATAAACGAGCCGGCTTTTACGGCTTGGATGTATACAGCCTCTGGGAATCATTAGAAAATGTTTTGGATTATCTGACAATCAAATACCCGGAACTCTTACCTGAAGTCAGCAAGATCTTTCGCTGCTTTGAGCCATATGTGGGTAACGAATATGGTTACGCGCGCGCAAGCGCCATAATGCCAAAAAGCTGCGAGGATGAGGTTATTGGCCTGCTTGTTAAACTGCAGAAAAGGCACAGGGAAGCTCCGCACGTGGCCGATGCTGAAGAAAAATTTAATGCTGAACAAAACGCCAGGGTAGCTGTTAATGCCGAACGGTATTACAGAGCGACTATGCTTGGCAGCGATGAATCGTGGAACGTCAGGGACAGCCACATGGTTAAAACGCTTTACGAGATAGCCAGTCGCTACGGCGAGAAGGCGAAGGGTATTGTTTGGGCGCACAACACTCACGTCGGAGATGCGCGCTACACGGATATGGGGAGTGCCGGCATGGTTAATGTTGGCCAGCTTGTCCGGGAGCAAAGCAGCAGGGAAAACGTCTTCATTGTCGGCTTCGGCACATATGAAGGGACAGTGATAGCCGGTAAATATTGGGATGCACCGCAAGAAATTATGCCGGTTCCGCGGGCTATCCCGTCGAGCTGGGAGGCAGATCTCCACCATTATATCGGTGAAGATGCACTGCTTTTAAGTCATGAACTTAAAGATGTAGAAGGCAGCCACAGGCCTCGTGGTCACCGGGCAGTAGGCGTGGTTTATAGCCCAGAGCAAGAGAGGGGCAATTACGTGCCTTCTGTGCTTCCTGACCGTTATGACTCATTCATGCATATTGAACGAAGCAGCGCCTTACATCCAATACATCCGGAGCATCCGCCAGCAGGCGAATTGCCAGATACCTTTCCATTCGCTTTCTAGGACAGGGAGGGTGGAACTGGCGCTAGGGGAGGATGGCAGCTAAATCTTTAGGCATGTTAGATTTTATATCTTCCAGTTCGCCCTCAGTAATGTAATCACTCAAGGAGTCCAGGACTACCCTGACCAGCTCTTCAGTATCGCCTTCAACCCGGTATGGAAACTCCTGGCGCACACGGTTTAAGAAATCCTCCAAGTGCATTCTCACGGGCACTTTGGCTGGGTTCCAGCCTTCATAGTAAATGCCGCGAATCAGCATCGGCAATTGGGCAGCCAGATCGCTGGCTTCAAATACCGTTAAACGGTCGCGCATGGCGTGTAGGACTGCCCGCAGCGCATCGTAAGATTGCTGCCTGCGCTCCCGAGGCCAGCCGTAAGTATCCTCGATCTCTTTTAGAACTCGGTTGGTTTTCGAGAGGGTTGTGTCAAATACCCCATAACCGGCACTAGCCATATAGCCTCCTACTCCAATAATTCTAGGCTGCTGGTCAGGACTCTTCAGTTAGAAATTGTTCAAGATCCGAATTTTGGATAGATCACCATCTTTATTCCTGGCTGTGGCCAAGTTCGGAGGGCTAGCCAAACATTGGCATCGTTCAGACCAAACATTTACCGTAGGCATAGTTCTAATTTGCAAGCTTCGTCTCGGACCCCGGCCCAATAACTGTGTAATCTGTTTCATTGAGCCAAATCCCTCTAGGTGAATCAGGATCTGGCTCTGTATATGCATAAGGAACTTGGCGTCGCGATGCAGGGTCTCTTGTGGCTAAGACTATCGCGTGTAAGGTCAGTACGGAATCGTTAACTGTCATTTCTGGAATGCTGGATGTGCGGCTGTTCGGATAAACCTCAGCATTTTCAACAAGAATTTTTCTACCTCTAAGTTCGAAGGACATATGCAAATTATACACTCAAAGTAACATCGGAAAAGGGTAGAAAAGCTGGATCAAAAAAACAGACCCGAGTTTTTACCCCGAGCCTGTCTTTGCTTCTTGCCTACTCGCTCGGACTTCAAGTTTTTGTTTTCTTGAGGTTGAGTGTAGCTTTTTGTGCTAACGAGCTGTAGACGCGAATTTTAGGAACGTCAACGCGGCCTTGGCCTTTTTAGCTTCCGGAAGCCTTTCAGCTTCGCCCGCGCTTAACGCTGTTTTAGTTCGGCTGGGTTTTTGCCCACCCGTTCTGTGCAGGGCCCGTTTTCGCGAGCTCCTATTAGGAAAATACGCTCATGCTTAGTTTTCGTCAAGAGTGTGATGTATAGTAACTATGGATAGGAGAAATAAAAAGTGTCGGACATGGTAGTTAAAACAGCAGGCTTTCACTCGCGCAGTACAAGCCATGAGTCATTCGCGCAGCTGAGGGATCAAATTGTCGGCATAGATTTAGAAGTACCGCTTCTGAACGGCCAACGAAGCTCCTACATTTATTTTGACAACTCAGCCAGTACCCCCGTTTTACGTGAAGTTTTAGACTGTGTGAATGATTTTATGCCCTGGTATTCATCTGTGCACCGCGGCAGCGGTTTAAAAAGCCGGGTAGCAACTCAGGCCTATGATGATGCGCGCCAGATCGTAGGCGAATTTTTTGAGGCCAACGGATCAGAGCATGTAGTTATTTTTGGTAAGAATACTACCGAAGCTATCAATAAACTCTCCTATCGTCTTAATTTATCCAAGAGCGACATTGTGATCATCAGCATGATGGAGCACCACAGCAATGATCTTCCCTGGAGGCAGACGGCTCAGGTTAAGCGGGTAAAAGTTGACAACCAGGGACGACTTTTAGAAGAAGATCTGGACGAGTTACTTAATAAATACAAGGGAAGAGTTAAGCTGGTAGCCATTAGCGGTGGATCTAATGTCACAGGCCACATGCCCGATATTCACAAAATTGCCCGCAAGGCGCATGCCGCCGGCGCTCAAATCCTTGTAGACTGCGCGCAATTGGCACCGCATCGCCAAGTTGAGATGAAGAGTCTAAGCGATCCGGAACATCTGGATTACATTACTATCTCGGGCCATAAGATGTATGCGCCGTTTGGCACCGGCGCTCTTATCGGCCGGAGGGACACCTTTGAATCCGGCATTCCGGAGCAATGCGGCGGCGGCACTATTGATGTGGTAACGACAAGTAAAGTAGAGTGGGCGGCTCCGCCGGACCGTGACGAGGCAGGTAGCCCTAATGTTGTGGGCGCCGTCGCTCTCGCCAAAGCGCTCAAGGCTTTGACCCGAATAGGCATGGATGAAATTGCTGCCCACGAGGCGGAATTAACCCAGTACGCTCTGGAAAAGCTAAGTAAAATTGATGGGCTGAGTATATTAGGCGACGCCGACCCAAGGAACTCAGCCGGCAGGCTTGGAGTGATCCCATTCAAGTTAAACGGTTTACCGAATGGCCTAGTAGCCGCTATTTTAAGCACGGAATGGGGCATAGGCATCCGCAGCGGCTGTTTTTGTGCCCATCCCTACGTAACTCACTTGCTTAATGTGTCCAAGAGGGAAATTGAGCGCTTCAGAACCGAAGTTATTGCCGGCGACAGAACTCATATGCCGGGGGTGGTAAGGGTCAGCTTTGGCATGTACAACACGAAGGCAGAGGTTGATGTTTTAGCTGAGGCTTGTGCCGCAATTGCGAAGGGCAATTACCAAGGCGCATATAAACAAGAGAAGTTAAGCGGTGATTACTATGCTATGGGATGGGAGCCAAATTTTCGGAGTTATTTTTCGCTGCAGTAATGACTCGCGTTCAGAGCTCTGTATAATAGAAAAGAATGGAATATGAGCCCTCAAAAGAAATACTTGAGAAGTACGCCAAAGTTTTAGTCAATTTCGCCCTGGGAGGCGGCACCGGAATTAAAAAGGGCCAGGTTGTACTGCTTAGCAGTCCGCTATCAGCTCTGCCGTTTTACAGAGCTCTCAGGAAGGTCATTTTTGATAGTGGAGGAATAACAATCGGCAGCCTTGGCGACGATATGTCGGGCATGGGCCGCTACTTTTACGAAAACGCCACTAACAAGCAGCTGACCGCATTTCTCAGTAAATACTACAGGGGGCTGGTGGATCAAATTGATCACCGCATAGCGGTAATATCTGATTACGACGTACACGAATTGGACGGTGTCGATCCTAAGAAAATAATGCTTAGTTCTAAAAGCAGCAAGCCGCTAGGCGAGTGGCTGGATAAGAAAGAAAATGACGGTAAGTACACCTGGACATTGGCTCTTTACGGCACCCCTAGTATGGCTAAAGAAGCCGGCTTAAGCCTACCCGAGTATTGGGAGCAGATCATAGATGCCTGTTACCTGGACCGGGACGACCCAATAGCCGAATGGAAGAAGATCAGCCGGGAAGTGCAAAGGGTGTCTGATAAATTGACTAAAATGCAGATTGAAAAGCTGCATATGACCGGCAAAGACGTAGACCTGCGCGTAACTATGGGTAAGAACCGCAAGTGGCTGGGCGGCAGCGGGCGAAACATACCTAGTTTTGAGGTCTTTACGTCCCCGGATTGGCGAGGCACGGAGGGTTGGATCAGATTTAACCAGCCTTTATATAGGTATGGCAGCGTAGTTAAAGGCATTGAACTACAATTCGAGTCGGGTCGAGTTGTTCGGGCCACCGCCAAGCAGAACGAGAACTTGCTGCTTGAAATGCTGGCTACTGACAAAGGGGCATCCCAGGTTGGAGAATTCTCTCTAACTGATAAGCGACTGTCGCGGATCACTAAATTTATGGCTGAGACGCTGTTCGATGAAAATATGGGCGGAAAATTCGGCAATACTCATATAGCGGTAGGCCGCAGCTATCACGATACTTATGATGGTTCTACGGTCGGCAAGCCGAGGACATTTTTTACTAAATTAGGTTATAACGAATCGGCAATCCATACCGATATGATCTCTACGGAAGACCGTACCGTCACGGCCACTCTAAAAGATGGTAACCAAAAAGTTATTTATAAAGACGGTCAGTTTACGATTTAATTTTCGACAAGCAGATATGGAGTTTTTTACGCTAGGGTGACGGCTTAATTTCGCCGCCACCCTGTAAGTTCCCGCGCTTAAGCGAACTTTGCCCTCAGCTTGTAGCCAAGACGTTTTGCCCTCTTGGCCGCAATCAGCCCTGCAGCTGCTACGCAGTACAGAACCATCGTGATGGCGATGACCAGACTGACGATGATGACGATCAGCGCGTAGGCGATGAGCCTCCACAGAGGATCGACCGCGGGGATTTTCTTGATGAGTCTCTTGCTCAATGAAGCCTCCTCGTTCTTCTTCCCGCAGGGTCTGAGTTAGGCGTTCGTGCCGAGCAACAGTCCGACGAGGAATGCAATCGCGACTATCGCCAACGCAACGCCCAGTCCCGCTCGTTTGAAGCCTCGTTCGAGGTTGTTCAGAGCGTTCGCGTGATTCTTTGGCGGGAGTATGTAGTGGAGCCAATACCTCACCCGTTCATCCTTCGCGGCGAAGTAGGCAGGCCAGGCCAGGCCCAAGAGCAGTGCCTTGGTGATGAACTCGGCACCTGATTCTGCGCCTTCGGGCGGTGCGTGTCTGTTCAGATGAAGCGACACGAAGAACATCCCGGCGATCAGCCAGACGCAGTAAGCGCCAAATGCCGTCGCGCTCCGAATTTCGAGGTAACCGGGAACGATTGCCAGGAAGACGATGATGACCACGAAGGCCATCGCTTGCTTGCGCCGGCTTTTCAAGTTATCTCTCCTATCTGCTTGTCGAATTACTAGCAGCAACGGTTTTACACCAAAAACTACTGTAATATATTTTAACACTTTTATGCTTATTGGTCCAGATTGCTTAAAAGGGCATGTAATATCGTCAACAGATTGACAGGAGTTCCTCCTGCATGCTAATCTGTTATGGTACTTATAACTTATGGATCTTGGAAACTTCAAGCAAGTCTGCTCCGAACAGAGGTAGAAACTGCTAAGACCAGGACTAATTAGATTGAGTGTCTAAAAATAAGCAAAGGTTTATGTACAGGAAAGTAACTAATTTTAGGAGCCATGAAAGCGTTAATTACCCGAAAATTAGGCATGACTACGGTACTCTCAGACCTGGGAGAGTCTATTCCTGTTACTTTGCTTTCAGCCACTCCAAACACGGTTACCCAGCTTAAGGGCACCGACAAAGACGGCTACAATGCCGTACAACTCGGATTTGAGGACGGCAAGAACCACGGAAAATCCAAGAATGGACATTTTAAGGCATCCGGTATGGCACCCAAGATTGTCCGCGAAATTCGTATTAATGAATCTGATAATGACTTGAGCGTCGGCGACAAAGTAAACGCCGACGTTTTTAGTGTAGGTGACAGCGTAGATGTCACGGGCATTACTAAAGGCAAAGGTTTTGCTGGCACTATTAAACGGCACAACTTTAAGCGGGGCCGCAAGACTCACGGCGGCCGCAGTTACCGCCGCCCCGGTTCGATCGGCTCTATGTACCCGCAGCGCATTTTCAAAGGTAAGAAAATGGCCGGACACATGGGGCACGATCAAGTAACAACCAAGCGCCTTAGGGTTGCCTTGGTGGATACAGACTTGAACGTTATCGGCGTCCGCGGCGCCGTTCCTGGGCCAAGAAAAGGTGTAATCGTAGTGAAGGAGGCCAAATAATGGCTGTCGCTACGTTTACTAAATCCGGCACCAAAGCCGCTACCGCAGTCACTCTTGATAAAAGCGTGTTTGGCGTAGAGGTTAAAGGACACGAACTTTTGAAGCAGGCCTACCTGGCTTACCTAGCCAACGGCCGCGTTAACTCAGCGGTAACTAAAAAGCGCGGCCAAGTAAGCGGTGGTGGTGCGAAGCCTTGGCGCCAAAAAGGCACCGGCCGAGCCCGCTTCGGCTCATCCCGCAACCCGATTTGGACAGGCGGTGGTATAGCTTTTGGTCCGACCGGCAATGAGAATTACACCAAGAAGATCAACATAGGCGCTAAAAGATTGGCTATCCGCCAAGCTCTAACAGTGGCCGCTAAAGAAGATAAAGTAAAAGTAATCGAAGATTTTACCAGCCCTGATGGAAAGATTAAGCCGACGCTGAACCTGCTTACTAAAATTGGCGCCACTGGCACAGTCCTTATATTAGTAGCCGAAAAGAACGACCTGGTAGACCGGGCAACAAGAAACCTATCTAACGTCAAGACCGTCCAGGCCAACTACGCCAATGTCTTCGACCTTATGAATGCCGACAACATAGTTATCACCAAGAAAGCCTTAGAAACGATTTCAGAATGGCTGGGAGCCGCAAAATGAGCAAGATCGTAGCCTTGAAGCCCAGAATCAGCGAGAAGAGTTATGCGCTGGCCGAACAGCTCAACACCTATGTATTTGAAGTGCCGGCGGACGTTAATAAGCACGATATCGCCAGCTCTGTCGTCTCGCAGTACAGCGTTACGGTTAAGGCCGTACGGATTGCCGGATTGCCCGGTAAGACCAAGCGTAGCTTCCGCCGCGGCGGACGAAACATCTTCAAAGGCAGTCGCGCCGGCATCCGAAAAGCCTATGTGACTCTGGCAGAAGGCGACAAACTACCTGTCTTCCAAGCTGTAGAAGAAGCCGGTGCACCGGTTAAGGAGAGTAAGTAGATGGCTATCAAACAGTACAATCCGGTTACCCCATCTCTGCGCGGCATGACCACCCAGGATTTTGATGGTATTACTTCCAAAAAACCTTTAAAGAGCCTTACGCTAATCAAAAAAGGTCCTGTTGGACGCAACAACCAAGGCCGTATTACCACCCGTCACCGCGGCGGCGGCGCTAAGCGCTATTACCGCTTGCTTAACTTTAAGATGGCCGGCGAACTAAGCGGCGTTATCGAACAGATTGAATACGACCCTAACCGCAGCGCCCGTATTGCCCGCGTCAAAGATACCCAAGATAATTACCATTACATCCTGGCGGCTAAAGGCATGAAGCCCGGCAATAAATTCAGTGTTGGCGAGGAAGTGGCTATTGAAGTCGGCAACCGCCTACCCCTAAAGAGTATCCCAACCGGCACGCAGATCCACGCTATAGAACTTCAACCAGGCCGTGGCGCCCAAATGGTCAGATCAGCCGGGGGCAGCGCCCAACTTATAGCCAAGGATGAAAATTCAGCCCAAGTACGTCTTCCTAGCGGCGAAGTTCGCATGGTCCACATAAACTGCATGGCTACTATCGGAGTTATCGGCAACGAGCAGCACCAGAATGTCAAAATCGGCAAAGCCGGCCGCAAGCGTCACATGGGCTTTCGTCCTACTGTACGCGGTATCGCTATGAACGCCGCAGATCACCCTATGGGCGGCGGCGACGGCGGCGCACATGGTCTTGGGCGTAATCCTAAATCCCCATGGGGGCAACCCACGCTCGGCTACAAAACCCGCAGCCGAAGAAAGCCGTCAAAACATATAATCAGAACCCGTCACCAAGGAAAGAGGAGATAAACTATGAGCCGTTCACTTAAAAAAGGACCATACATCGACCCCAAGCTGGCTAGGAAAGTAGCAGCTCTAGGTAACGACGACCGCAGCGTCATCAAGACCTGGGCGCGTGCTTCCACTATTTCTCCTGATTTTGTAGGCAAGACTTTCGCCGTCCATAACGGAAAAGTGCACGTGCCGGTATTCGTCACCGAGAATATGGTAGGCCACAAACTAGGCGAATTCTCTCCAACCCGTAAATTTAGAAGCCACGGCGGAAAACTCGCTAAGAGCCAAGGATAAGGAATAATATGTCAGCAATAGCCACAAACAAAGGAGTACGCATCAGCCCCCGCAAAGTCGCGGCGGTAGCTGATCTAGTGCGCGGACGCACCGTTGCCGACGCACTGGTAATCCTATCTCACACTCCCCGCAACTCGGCTCTGGTTGTTGCAGACACCGTTAAAAGTGCCCGCGCTAACGCCGAGCATAATCACAGTTACAAACCCGATAGCCTGACGATTATTGAAATATCCGTTACCCCCGGCCCCCGTCTTAAGCGCTTCCGTGCAGCCGCCCGCGGCCGAGCCCTGAAATTTGAGCGTAAGAGCAGCCACATCCGCGTCGTAGTAGACGGCGAGAAGCGGGTAGCCAAGAAAGTACCGGCAAAAACTACCGAACAACCCCAAGAGGAGAATGCATAATGGGCCAAAAAGTTAATCCTATTTCCATGCGATTGCAAGTCAATAAAGACTGGCGATCTAAGTGGTTTGCCAATAAGAAGGAATACGCAGCATATCTGAAGCAGGATCTATCTGCTCGCCGTTTGATTATCGATAAACTTGGATCGCGCGCGGCTATCAGCAAGGTTGATATCGAGCGTTCGCCAAACCTGGTTACCGTAACTATTCAGACGGCTAAAGCCGGCGTAGTAATCGGTCGTGGCGGCACAGGCGCCGCTGAACTTAAGGCGCAAATCGAGAAGTTATACGGCGTACCCGTACGGGTTAACATAGAGGAAATTAAGCGACCCGAGCTTCAGGCCAAACTGGTAGCCGAGAACATCGCCCACCAGCTGGAGCGCCGCATCGCCTTCCGCCGGGCAGTCAAGATGGCCGCCGCCGCTTCCATGCGCGCCGGTGCTAAGGGCATCCGTATAGAAGTTGCTGGCCGCCTGGGCGGTAATGAAATGAGCCGCCGCGAGAAAGTTACCGAAGGCAGTGTGCCTCTGCACACAATTCGCGCCGATGTAGATTATGCAGCCGCCCGGGCCAAGTATCCCGGCTCCGGTATTATCGGTGTTAAAGTTTGGATCTACCGGGGGGAGAGCAGCTAATGTTGATTCCCTCGCGGACTAAGTACCGCAAAGTACGCAAAGGCCGCATACACGGCGGCACGGCTACTTCGCTGAATACTATCGCCTACGGCCGTTATGCCCTGGCGAGCCTTGCGAGTGAGCGGATTACCAGTCGCCAGATAGAAGCCGCCCGTCAGGCAATGACCCGCCACATCAAGCGCGGCGGTCAGATTTGGATTAGAATATTCCCGCACACTCCCGTTAGCCGAAAGCCCCAGGACGTTAAGATGGGCAGCGGCAAAGGCAACCCCGAATTCTTCGTAGCCAAGGTCAAGCCCGGCACAATCCTGTTCGAGATGGACGGTGTAGCCGAGGATGTAGCCCGCGAGGCTATGCGCCTGGCCAGCCACAAACTGCCGGTTAAGACCACCTTCAAAATCAAGGAGGATCAGTAATGAAAGTTGCCGACATCCGTAAATTATCCACCGCCGAACTGGCTACCGAGTGCTCTAAGCTTCGGGATGAGATTACCGAAATGCGCCGCAGATTATACAGCGGCGAGATGCAGAATGTCAGAATTTTAAGAAGCAAGCGTAAGGATCTGGCGCGCATGCTGACAGTGATGAGCGAACAGCTAGCTAAGGAGACAATGTAATGGCCCGTATACTAACCGGCAAAGTGACCAGCGATAAGGCGGACAAGACCATAGTAATTACGATTACTGAAAGAAAGACTCATCCGTTGTATAAGAAACAGTACAGCGTTAACACCAAGTTTATGGCTCATGATGAGAAGAATGAAGCCAAAACGGGCGACGTAGTCTCTATCATCGAGACCCGCCCCTTAAGTGCCCGCAAGCGCTTTATCCTAAACAAGATCCACGAGCGCGGCGGCATAAGATTTGAAGAAACAGACGCCACTGCCGATATACCGGCAGAACCCCAGGAGGAGAAGGCTTAAATGATTCAGCAAGAATCCAGACTAATGGCTACAGATAACAGCGGCGCCCGCCAGCTGCTCTGCATCCGTGTCCTCGGAGGCTCCCGCCGCCGCTATGCACGAGTTGGCGATATTATTGTCGCTACTGTTAAGACGGCCAATCCGGCCGGTGGAGTTAAGCGTAAAAGCGTGGTCAAAGCTGTTATCGTCCGTACCAAAAGTCCAATCCGCCGCAAAGACGGCTCCTCCATCCGCTTTGACGACAACGCCGCCGTAATCCTGGCTGATGATCTAAAAA
Organism: Candidatus Saccharimonadota bacterium; assembly: GCA_028288985.1. Taxonomy (GTDB): domain Bacteria; phylum Patescibacteriota; class Saccharimonadia; order Saccharimonadales; family UBA10212; genus JAQGHE01. The sequence goes on along the minus strand of JAQGHE010000045.1, from coordinate 25,353 downwards.
GCCCCCGCGGCACCCGTATTTTCGGCCCGGTTCCACGCGAACTGCGCGAAAAGGGCTATTCCCGCATTATTTCACTGGCACCGGAGGTCCTATAATGAGCGACAAAGTATACAAGATCCGACTGAAAAAAGGCGACACCGTAATGGTGCGCGCCGGCAAATACAAGGGTAAGACTGGTAAAGTGATCGCCACCCACCCGACACTCAACAAAGTGACGGTTGAAGGTATTAACATCGTCAAGAAACACATGAAGCCGACTCAGACACGTCCACAGGGCGGCATCGTGGAACTTACTAAGCCGATACATGTCGGCAAAGTAGGCATACTGGACTCCGTCGCCAAGAAGCCTTCCCGGATCGGCTACAAGCTGGATGATAAAGGCAATAAAACCCGTATTCTTAAGACTAGCGGGAAAGAGGTTAAATAATGGCAAATTCTACTAAAACTCAGCCAAAGTCTGCACCAGCCGCTAGCTACACGCCTCGCCTGAAGCAGCAATACAATGACGAGATACAAAGCGCTCTGATGAAAGAGTTGAAGCTCGGCAATGTTAATGACGTGCCGCGGCTGGAAAAAATAGTCATCAACGTCGGTTTGGGGAGCGCCAAAGATGACAAGAAATTGCTGGAAGTAGCCGCTAACACCCTGCGTAAGATTACCGGCCAGCAGCCCATAAGCACCGTCGCCAAGCAATCTATCGCCAGCTTCAAGCTGCGCGAAGGAAATCGTATCGGTATGAAGGCCACTCTGCGTGATGCCCGCATGTACGAATTTGCCGACCGTCTGATAAATATCGTCCTACCCCGGCTTCGTGACTTCCACGGCGTCAGCGCCAAAGCCTTTGATCGCCAAGGTAATTATAGTATCGGTTTGACCGATCAGTCTTCGTTCCCGGAACTATCCTATGAGGACACCGCAACAGCCCACGGGTTGCAAGTCGTATTCGTAATTAACGCTATTAAGCCCGAGCACTCTCGCAGCTTGCTTGAGAAATTCGGGATGCCCTTTGAGAAAGGAGACAGATAATGGCAAAAAAATCAGTCCTAGCCCGAGCAGCTAAACGAGACCGCATGATAGCCAAATATGCCGTCCGCCGTGCTGAAATGAAGGCCGCCGGAGATCTGGAAGGCCTGGCTCTACTGCCCCGCAATTCCAGCCCCAGCCGTCATCAGAATCGCTGCGTAGAAACCGGCCGCGCACGCGGCTATATGCGTCAGTTCGGCTTGTCGCGCCTCTCGTTTAGAGAGCACGCCAGCCGCGGCGAAGTGCCGGGTGTAACTAAGAGTAGTTGGTAGATATGAAAAGAGTAACCGTAATTTCAACTGACCCGATAGCGGACATGCTGACCCGTATCCGCAACGCTATCGCTGTAAATAAGGCCGAGATAAGCCTGCCGCATTCGCGCGTCAAGGAAACTCTGGCTAAGATTTTAGTCAAGAACGGCTTTCTAAACGAAGCCAAGAGCGGTAAAGACGCCGACGGCCGCAAGCAGCTTCAGATTGTTATCAATCTGGAAGGCACCAGCGCCACCATAACCGAGATATCACGCATCAGTAAGCCCGGGCGTCGGCACTACGTTAAAACCGCAGAGATCCCGATGGTTAAGCGCGGACGCGGCATTGTAGTAGTATCAACCAGCAAAGGTATGATGACCGGCGAAGAAGCCAAAGTTAAGCGCTTGGGCGGCGAATTAATCTGTAAGGTTTATTAAGATGAGTCGTATAGGAAAATTACCAATTGAAATCCCAGGCGGCGTGACAGTCGCTGTCGATGATGATTTTATTACCGTTAACGGCAGCAAGGGCAGCCTCAAGCAATTCACCATGCCCGGGATTAACGTTAGCCTGCAGGATAACCAGGTAATCGTAACCCGCATTAATGACGAAGCCACTAACCGGGCCCGTCACGGCTTGATGAGAACGCTTATCGATAACATGGTTATAGGCGTCAGCAAGGGTTTTGAGAAAAAGCTCGAGATCAACGGCGTCGGTTACCGTGTAGCCCCTCAAGGTACGGATTTGAAGTTTAACCTTGGATTTTCACACGACGTAATATATAAAGTACCCCAAGGCGTACAGGTAGCTACGGAACAGAATAACCTGACCGTTTCAGGCATAGATAAGCAGCAGGTTGGCCAGGTGGCCGCTGAAATCCGGGCCCTGAAGAAGCCGGAACCTTACAAGGGCAAAGGTATTAAATACGCTGATGAGCGCATTCTCCGTAAGAGCGGTAAGAGTGGTAAGGAATAATAATGAGTAGATTAGTAAAAAAGAAGGCAAACGAGCTGCGTCGCGCTAACCGGGTACGGGCCACCGTAACCGGCAGCAGCGAGCGACCACGGCTAGCCGTACACGTCAGTAATCTGCACGTGACTGCTCAGATTATCGACGACGAAACCGGCAAGACGCTGGCTTATGCCACCACTGTCGGCCAAAAGCTAACCGGTACAATGACGGAAAAAGCAGTCTGGGTCGGCTCTGATATTGCCAAGAAAGCAAAGAAAGCCAAAGTTGCTAAAGTTGTGCTGGATCGCTCCAGCCGCAAATATCATGGCCGCATTAAAGCGTTGGCAGACTCTGCCCGCGAAGGAGGACTGGAATTCTAATGGCTGAACAACGTAGACCAAGACAGGGCGGAGCGCCCCAAGAAGAAAAGCAGTTTGACGAACGGGTAGTCTACGTCAACCGCGTAGCCCGGGTAGTTAAAGGCGGCCGCAGATTCCGTTTTCAGGCGTTGATAGTCCTGGGCGATCACAAAGGCCGTGTAGGAGTTGGCGTCAGTAAGGGTGCCGATGTTCAGGCGGCTGTTATGAAAGCGACGGATGTAGCCAAGAAGAACCTCATCAAAATACCGATGTATCACGCCACGCTAACGCACGAAGTAGAAGCAAAAGTAGGCGGTTCCAGAATATTGATTATGCCGGCCGCACCAGGCACCGGTTTGATAGCCGGCGGCGTTGTACGCACCGTCCTGGAAGTTGCCGGGATCGAAAATGCCCTAAGCAAATCTCTGGGTTCCACCAACCGAATCAACACGGCATATGCTTCTGTTTCTGCGCTCGGCAAAATGATACCGGCTAATAAATGGATAACGGCCAGGAAGCCTACCGCTAAAGAAGTTAAAGATACCGTTGAGGCTAAATAATGAAATATAACGAACTTAAAACCAGACGGGCTAAGGATAACAAGCGGGTGGGCCGCGGCATTAGCGCCGGGCGTGGTAAAACCGCCGGACGCGGCACCAAGGGCCAGGGCTCTCGCAAAAGCTCACTGAAGCAAGGTTTCGCCGGCGGCCAAACACCTCTGTATATGCAGCTGCCTAAATTGCGAGGCTTTAAAAGCAAGAAGGCCGTTATTGAAGCAGTTTATACCGGCCAGCTAGACGCTGTTAAGAAGGCTGTTATAGATAACTTTGCCCTGGCGGACGCCGGTCTTATCAGCAGCCCGTACGTTAAGGCGAAGCTGATAAGCAAGGGCGAACTCAAAGGTAAGAAGACCGTTAAGATCCAGGCTGCCAGCGCCGGAGCCATAGAGCTAGTTGAAAAGTTAGGCGGAGCAGTTGAGCTGGTCGAGCAAGTAGCCCGCCCGGCCCAAAAGATCGACAAGAAATAATTAAAATACTCCCCGGCCAAAATGGCTGGGGTATACTTGTTATAAATATAGAGGGGAAGAGAGTCTAGAGTGAACTGGGGGATAATTCTTAAATCACTGGGCCACAAAGAGATGCGCAACCGTATCCTGGCCGTTCTTGGTATGCTGCTGGTATTTCGCATCCTGGCGCACGTTCCCGTGCCGCTGGCAGATCCCCACACCCTAAAGCAAGTCCTGCAAAACTTATTCACTCAAACCCAAAGCAGCAACCTGCTGGGCTTTCTTAACGTTCTCTCGGGCGGGGCACTGGCCAATTTCTCGATAATGCTGGTTGGCCTGGGGCCGTACATCAACGCCTCCATCATCATGCAGCTGCTTACCAAGGCCGTTCCGCGCCTTGAGAAGATGCATAAAGACGAAGGCGAATACGGACGCAAAAAGATCAACCAATACACCCGCATGCTGACCTTCCCTTTGGCTATCGTTCAGTCCGTAGGCACCATCTATTTGATTCGTCAGACAGCCCAGAGTATCGGCGGAATCGGCGATATTACCGCCCACACCTCTATCTGGCAGTGGGCGCTGATGATCGCCACCCTGACCGGCGGCTCGATGATATTGATGTGGCTGGGAGAACTGGTTACCGAAAGGGGCGTTGGAAACGGTATTTCACTGCTTATTACCGTAGGCATCGTCGGCCGGTTGCCGTCCCTGATCGCGGAGTTGTGGGCTTCCACGCATTGGAGCGCCACCGTTAACACCGCCTCCGATAAACTGGTATTTCTACACAAAAGCTACAGTCGTCACGGGCTGATTCTGTTTAGCATCATAGCTTTAGCTACGGTTTTTGTAACCTGGGCGGTGGTAAAACTCAATGAAGCTTCCAGGCGCCTGACCGTCAATTATGCCAAACGCGTCCAGGGTAACCGTACTTACGGGGGTGTCACAACCACTTTACCCGTCAAACTTATTACCGCCGGAGTCATACCCATCATCTTCGCGGTCGCCTTCTTAAGCGTGCCCAGCTTCGCGGGGCAATTGCTGACTCACGGTAAGGGTGCGGCCTTGACGGCGACCCACACCCACTGGGAACACCTTGGCGTGCAGCTTTCACAGTTGTTCGCGAACCCCTCGGCAGCTACCTTCGCCGCGGGCGGCTGGAAGCCTTGGGTTTACCCCTTAACTTACTTCTTGCTGGTTTTCGTGTTCACATACTTCTACACCAGCGTGACTTTCAACTCTAAAGAGATAGCCGAAAATCTGCAGAAACAGGGCGGCTTTATAGCCGACGTGCGGTCCGGGAAGCAAACAGAGAAGTATCTGGGCAAAATCGTAAACCGGCTGACGCTATTCGGGGCGATCGCTCTTGGCTTTCTGGCTATTTTACCGATTATCGCCCAGGTAAAGCTTAATCAAAACCTGGCTATCGGCGGCACCAGCATCCTTATCCTGGTGTCGGTATCGCTTGAGACACTGCGACAGATAGAATCGCGGGCCATGATGATCACCTATGACCAATATGAGCAGCCGGATTATTTTTATGACGAGGGTGCAGTGCCTGGCACCGGGGCAAAATTACTACGCTTTAGACCTCGCTTGCCACGGCGAAAAGATAAATCGGCTTGAAACCCTTTACAACCCCTGTAGATTTTGTTAAACTAATCAGGTTGTATTTATGGCAGTAGAAAAGGAAGTCATTGAACTGACCGGAACGGTCGTAGAGGCCTTACCAGGTACGCAGTTCAGGGTAGAATTGGAAAACGGCCATCGAATCATAGCTCATGTCGCCGGCAGGATGCGTAAACATTACATACGCCTCGTGCCCGGAGACCGCGTTAAGGTAGAATTGACACCTTACGATCTGACGAAGGGTCGGATAACTTACCGCGAAAATTAGTGAATAAAATCCGCTAAGAGAGCAGTGTGTCATCAACCATTAAAGAGAGGATGATCCGCATGAAAGTGCGTGCCAGCGTAAAGAAAATCAGTCCTGATGATAAGATTGTCCGCCGTAAAGGCCGGGTCTACGTTATTAATAAGTTAAAGCCTAAGCACAAGCAAAGGCAGGGTTAGAGTTTAATGGCCAGAATTTCAGGTATAACAATTCCGGATAACAAGCAGGTTCTCTATTCGCTTGTCTATGTTTATGGCATCGGTCCCAAAAGCAGCGCCGACATTCTTGAACAAGCCAAGATTGACCCCACAGTCCGTGTTAAAGATCTGACCGATTCAGAAATCTCCCGCATCCAAGACATCATTACGGCTGATTACACCATCGAAGGCGAACTGCAGCGAGTTGTAACCGGTAACATCAAGCGCCTGCGCGATATCAAGTCGTACCGAGGCTTGCGCCACCAGGCTCAGCTGCCAGTACGCGGCCAGCGCACCCGCACTAACGCCCGGACACGTCGCGGCAAGAAAGTAACTGTCGGTGGTACCGCCAAGAAAGCACCAAGTAAGACTTAATAAGGTTGAATTATGGCAGATGAAGAAGTAAAAACTGAAGATGTAATAGTAGAAGCCGCTGAAACAGCAGCTCCTGCGCCCGCTAAGCGCCGCAAGGCTAAGCGTAACGTCAGCTACGGCCACATTCACGTGCTGACCACCTTTAATAACACTATCGTTACTATTACCGACGAAAAGGGCAACTCCCTGGCCGCCGCCAGCTCCGGCAGCTCCGGATTTAGAGGATCCAAAAAAGGCACGGCCTATGCCGCTCAAGTAGCCGCCGAAAAAGCCATTACGCTCGCTAAGCAGAATTATGGGCTTTCCAAAGCCGACGTATTCGTTAAGGGCGTAGGCCTGGGCCGCGACGCCGCTGTTAGAACGCTTATCAATCAAAAAATAGCTATTGAGTCCATACGCGACATAACCGGGGTACCGCACGGCGGCGTAAGACCCAGAAAGGCTAAGAGGAACTAGTCATGGCAAGAGACACCCAATCTATCGTAAAGATGAGCCGCCGCGAAGGCTATGCTCTTCATCCCAAGGCCCACAAGGCTCTTATGAAGCGCACCAGCATGCCTGGTCAGTCCGCCTCTTCCTTTAACCGCAACAAGCCGAGTCAGTACTCGATCCAACTGCGCGAGAAGCAGAAGGTTAAGCGCCTTTATGGCTTGCTGGAGAAGCAGTTCTCTAACCTTATGAAGGAAGCTTCCCGCACTCGCGGCCAGTCCGGTGCCACTCTTCTCCAATTTCTGGAACTAAGAATGGATAACACTGTTTACCGAGCCGGATTCGCCCCAAGCCGCCGGGCTGCCCGCCAATTGGTAAGCCACGGCCACTTTATGTTGAACGGCCGGCGCGTCGACATCCCATCCATCAGAGTCAACGAAGGTGATGAGATCGTCATCCGCGAGAAGTCCAAAGGTACCGATTACATCAAGCGCCTGGACGACACCAGTCCGGCGCCATCCGCTACACCAACCTGGCTGAAAGTCAGTCGCAAGCAAGTCTCCATTAAGGTGACTGGCGTTCCCACCCGTGATGATGCTGAACCTGATATCAAAGAGCAATTAATAGTTGAATACTACTCGCGATAAGGAGACGAGAGGATAATTATGAGTAAATTAATACACACCCCCAGGCTAGCTACTGTAACGGATCATAATCCGACCAGTGCTACATTTGTGATCGAGCCCTTGCACCCAGGCTACGGAATGACGCTAGGCAACAGCTTGCGTAGAGTTCTTTTATCAAGCATTGGCGGAGCCGCCGTATCAGCGTTTAGAATTAACGGTGTCAGCCACGAGTTCACTACCGTAAAAGGCGTCAAAGAGGACGTGGTTGCCATAATGCTAAACATCAAAGGCATCCGCTTTAAGGTGTATAGCGACGAGCCACAAACTTTGACACTGACTAAAAAAGGCAAAGGACCCATCAAAGCTAAGGATATCCAGACCAACGCCGACGTAGAAATAGTCAATCCTGACCACGTTATCGCCCATGTTGATGACGATAAAGCCAACATCACTCTGGAATTAGTAATTGAAACCGGCCGCGGTTACCGTGCGCTGGACGAACAGGGCGGCGGACGCAAAATCAGCGACATGATCATGCTGGACACTTTGTTCACACCTGTCGTACGGGTACGCTACCGCGTAGAGAACACCCGTGTCGGCCAAATGACTGATCTGGACCGCTTACTGCTTACTGTCGACACAGACGGCTCCATAACTCCTAGGGACGCTTTTGAAGAAGCTGCAGCCATACTGGTAAATCAGTACACTGCATTGGCCGGCCAAACCCGTGTTGAGGTATCCTCTCCGCTGGGAAGTTCAGATGCCGGATTAGGCGAGGACGGCGAAGAACCGGCAGAGCTGATGACTTCCATCGAAGATCTGAATCTAAGCGCCCGGACTACAAACGCTCTGGTGAACAACGACATCCACACTATCCGCGACCTGCTATCGCTATCAGAGGCAGAGCTGCGCGATCTGAAGGGCTTTGGCAACAAAGCACTCGATGAAGTTAAAGAAAAAATGGCTGAACTGGAACTATAAAGGAACTATCGGAGTAAACAATGCACCGCCACGGATATCAAGGTAGAAAATTCGGCAGAGAAGCCGACCAGCGAGAAGCTCTGATGAAGAGCCTGGCGGAAGCATTGGTGCTGCGCGAATCCATAGAAACCACCTTGCCTAAAGCCAAAGAACTCCGCAACTATCTGGAGAAACTGATAACTAAAGCCAAAAAAGGCGGTCTACACAATCGCCGCCAGGTGATAAGCGGCCTGCAAACCCTCGATGCCGCCCACAAGCTGGTTGACGACATTGCCCCTAAACTGGCCGGACGAACTAGCGGCCACCTCAGCGTAAAGCGCGGAACTCTGCGCCGGGGAGACGGAGCCCAGCTGGCAACCATATCTTTCGTTGACGACCTCAAAGTCGAGGCTAAAGAAGTTAAGACAGTTAAAACTGAGAAGAAGGTGCCTGCTAAGCAAGCGCCAAAAGCTGCTAAACCGGCTGCCAAGCCAAGAGCACGCAAACCAGCAGGAGTAACAAAGTAATGAAAATGAAGACATTCAGCATTAAAAAAGCCGATATCACCCGCAAGTGGTACATTCTGGACGCCACAGAGGCTCCTTTGGGGCGCGTTTCGACTGTAGCTGCCAGTTTACTGATTGGCAAGGGAAAACCAACCCTGACTAGCCATATGGACGGCGGCGACTACGTTATCATCATCAATGCCGATGACACAGTAGTAACCGGCGGCAAAATGGATAAAAAGATCTATTATCGCCACAGTGGTTTCCCGGGCGGCATTTATCAGCGCACCCTGCGTGAAACTATGGAGAAAGACTCCACTCTAGCACTGCGTCACGCCATCCGCGGCATGCTGCCAGTCAACAAGCTCCGCGACGGCCGACTGGAACGCCTCAAGATATACGGCGGTGCCGATCACAACCACAATGCTCAACAACCAGAAATTCTATCACTGAAGAAAGGTGCTAAATAATGGCCGCTGATACTTACTTTTATGCTCTGGGGCGCCGTAAAAGCGCCACCGCCCGAGTCCGCCTATACAACAAGAAGGGCGAGTTCGTAATTAATGAAAAGAAGGCTCCCGCCTACTTTGATGAAAGCAAGAACCTACTGCACGAACTGATGCAGCCCTTCAACGTGCTGGAGCTTGACCCGACCAACTACTCAATTAGCGCCAAAGTAGCCGGTGGTGGCAGTGCCAGTCAAGTAGACGCTATACGCCTAGCCGTATCCAAAGCTCTTATTGAACTGAATGAGGACTACCGTGGCACTCTAAAGCGCGCCGACTTGCTTGGCCGCGATCCTCGCGAAAAAGAACGCAAGAAGTTCGGCCTCCGCGGCGCCCGCAAAAAGCGCCAGTTCACCAAGCGCTAGTATTGTTTATCTATCAAATTAATATGATAATAGCTCCTATGGGTGAGAGATATATAGATGTGCCCGAAATTCCCGCCGGAGAAAAAGCGGTAAACCAACTTTTTTCTGCTGCCCACAACCTAGAAAACTATGTGAATGAGAAGGCTTTCGATCTACTCGATGAGGAAATAACTCAACTGATAGATAGCCTGAATGAGAAGGTGGGCAAGGTGTACGCAGGCAGGCCAGTAATCATCAACGGACTCCACAGAATACTCGAAACGGATCCAGACGATGAAGAGACCTCCAAGTATCGTCTGAGAGAAGATGTTATCGCTGGCATAGCCTTCGGTTTTGTTATCGAGAGGGTAGATTGCTTCGGTGCCGAAGTCTTGAAAGACTTTGAGGGTGATGAGCGACAAATTTCAGAACGGATAATGAGAGAGCAGGACCCCATAGGCCCATACGTCGTGAGCCACGTAGTGGAAGTAAGCGGTACTAGGAAGTTTAGGCACACAAATCCCGCCGGTGGTCGTACGATTGAGCAGTTCTTCGCTATTTCACCCATCAGAACGAGCACCTTAAGGTCTCCAAATAACTGGGCTAAGGAAACAGAGGGGATAAATATCGGTCAGCTGGAACTTGAGCTCCCTCATCCGGATGGCATTTAAGTTATAATAAGAAACAATGAGTAAAGAAGTTATTTTAACGGGGATTCGTTCTAACGACGAACCCACTCTTGGTAATTTACTGGGAGCTATGACGCCGTTGATTAACATGCAGAAGGAACGCGCCGGCGAGTATCAGGTAAACATGTTCGTTCCCGATCTGCATAGCTTTACTACGCCGATAGATCACGGGACGCTTTATCAAAATACAATCCGTAATTTGAAGTACTTTGTAGCCGCTGGGCTTGATATCAATGAACCCAACACCTTCATATACCGCCAAAGCTATATACCGGCGCATGCAGAGTTAACCTGGATACTGGATTGTTTCACCGGCTTCGGCGAAGCTGCCCGAATGGTGGAATTCAAGGACAAAAGCAAGCAAGTGGGCGACGACCGGGTAACGGTAGGTTTGTTTAACTACCCCATACTGATGGCTGCGGACATTTTGTTATACGGTGCAAAATGGGTACCTGTGGGCGACGATCAGCGGCAGCACCTGGAGCTAACACGGGATCTAGCAATCAGGTTGAATAATAGATTCGGTGACCTTTTCGTGGTGCCGGAACCCGCCGATAAGCAGCTGTCCTTCTCCGAACGGGATAACCAGGTCCGTATCCGCTCGCTGCGGACGCCGGAAAAGAAAATGAGCAAATCGGTTGAAGACCCTGCCGGGACAATATTGCTTAAGGACAAGCCCGAGGAAGCAGCTGCCAAAGTTATGGCCGCCACGACCGATTCTGTCGGAGTTATAAATTTTGACTGGGAGAAGCAGCCCGGCGTAACTAATCTGCTGCAAATTTTAGCCCTGACCACCCGCCAGCCCCAAGACAAGGTAAACAGCGAATGGTCGGGTAAATCCAGCTATGGAGAGCTTAAAGCCGCTGTGGCCGCTGAAGTGAAAAGTCTGCTGTCTGATTTCCAGGAAAAACTCACTCAAGTCGACAAAGAGGCACTAATGAGAAAGCTGGAAGCAGACGAGGACGCAATGCGTAAAGTAGCCGAAGACACCTTACGAAAGGTTCAAAAAGCCGTAGGCTTAAGACCCTCATGAGCACTAACCCGGAGGAATGCGTAAACCCCCAGGAGTACGTAAGGTTTGGCGATAGCGCCGCGGTCCGCTGTATCGACGGCGGAACGCAGTCTAACAGTCGCTTTGCGAACTTGGTGCTGGCCAGTCAGATTGGGTAGACTATTGAGTATGCAGGAGTTCATAGTAGGCCCAGAAGATTCAGGCACGCGGGCAGACGTCTACATTGCCAAAAATTACCCCGATTATACTCGTTCTTCTCTGGAGAGGCTGTTTGATAACGGAATGGTTACTCTCGAGGGCGAACCGATCAAAGCCGGGTATAAGCTTAAGGGCAAGGAAATAATCTCAGTAGACGAGTCTAAGCTGCGAGCGGAGCCGGCAGTCGTCGACCTACCTGTTTTGTATGAAGATGATAACGTGGTTGTTATCAATAAGCCCGAAGGCTTCCTGACTCACTCTAAGGGAGCATTAAACGAAGAATCCACGGTGGCTAGTTTTTTAAAACCGAAAATTAACGATAATGCACTAACTGGAAATAGAGCCGGCATCGTCCACAGACTTGACCGTGGCACCAGCGGTGTCCTCATCGGCGCCAAGAATTCTGAGACACTGTCTAGGTTGCAAAAGCAGTTCTCCCAGCGCAAAACCAAGAAGATATACACGGCTGTGGTAGAAGGAGTTCCGGAGCCGGCAGAAGCACTAATAGATGCGCCTATTGGCAGAAACCCCAAGCGCCCCCAATCTTTCAGGGTTGATGCTAGCGGCAAGGCAGCCACCACTCAGTACAAGGTGTTAAACAGCGTCGCCATAGATGGCAAAACATATTCGCTGGTGGAATTAAGACCGGCCACTGGCCGCACCCATCAGATACGGGTACATATGGCCTACATCGGGCACCCGGTAGTCGGCGATCATGTGTACGGGCACGACGGAGAACACCTGCTGCTGCACGCCGCGTCTCTGGAAATCACCCTGCCGACGAGCGAACGCAGAGTTTTTAGCGCTCCACTGCCTGGATACTTTAATAATTTTTTACCCAAATGAGAGAACTAGCCCATCACCCTCAAACGATAAACGCCGTGCAGAAGTATCTGGCTGCCCCCGGCCAGGTTTTGGCGATAGTCGGCCAGCCGGAAAGCGGGAAGTTAGGGCTGGCCTATCACATAGCAGCTGCGCTGCTGGAGGAAGATGAGGCTAGGATACTGGAAAGCTCCAATTTGCTGCGGGTGACAAAGGAAGATTCCCGCCAGGAAATATCTATCGACGGTGTACGCAAACTCATTAGCAGCCTGCGCATGAAGGCACTGGGTGATAAAGTCATAAAAAGGATAGCTCTAATTGAGGATGCTCATCTTTTGAGCCGGGAGGCCCAAAACGCCCTGTTGAAAATACTGGAGCAGCCTAATCCGGATACAGTATTCATCCTAACCCTGAAATCTGCCGGTAGTGTTTTGCCAACCGTCATGTCCCGGGCAAACAAACTGATTGTTCATCCTGTCACTCTGGAGGAAGCCCTAAAGCATTACGGTAGCAGTCATCCGGAAGCTGCTATAAAAAGCGCCTGGAGTATCAGTGAAGGGGCTGCCGGACTTTTAGACAAACTTCTCTTTGACTCTGAGGGATCGACCATAAAAGACTCTATAAACAGAGCTAAAGAGTTCGCCGGGCAAGACAAATATAATCGGTTGCTTGGTGTTGATTCCTTAAGCAAAAGCCGCGAAGAAGCCGTCGATTTCCTGGAGTCTCTGGCAAAGGTTATCCGGGCGGCTCACCACTCCCAGGTAAAGAGAAACGATGCCACGGCAGCAAGTAGACTGCTGATCGCAAGAAAGCAGGTCATGGCCGCCCAAAAGGCCGTGGCCGCCAACGCTTCGGTTAAACTTACGCTGCTTAACCTAGTGGTGAGTCTAAAGATATAGTTTGGTATAATTAAAGGGCATGTACGCTTTAGCGATACTCTTATTTTTTGGTTATCTTGTCTACAGACACGGAAAGATTTCCGAGCACGAAATGGTGGTTATCCCAAGGAGAATTGGTGATCGCCTGACAAAGCTATGGGAAATTGCCCATCATAGTATGAGAGAAAATAGACTGCTTCGCGCCGAAAAGGCACTACTGACCATCCTTAAGGTTGATGAGAAAAACGCGGCGGCTTATAACCGCCTGGGAATCTTATATGCCAAACAGCGGGAGTATAAGGACGCCATAGACTGCTTTGAGATTGCCAGCAGCATCGAGCCCAGCGCATCCAGTCTGCACAACTTAGGGCTTATTTATTACGAGACCGAGAACTACCAAAAGGCAGCTACAGCCTTCGAGCAGGCCCTTAAACTGGAAGGAAACTTAGCAGCCCGTCATATAGCTTATGCCAAAGTTCAGGAGAAAATGGGCAACGACAAGCTGATGATCCAGGAGTTGGATAAAGCAGCGGAATTAGAGCCTAACCCGGAAACTTATAAATTGCTGGCTAACGCTTACGAATCACGAGGCATGGAAGAAGAGGCCGTCGACGTACGTAAGAAGTTGGATAAGCTGATCTTACCCGCCGGAAAGCCGCGCCGCATTCTGCGCCCCAAACGCGTTGTTATCTAAAAAACTACTAAAATTACCCAGTGGAGTCAGGGAATATCCGACGTCTTTGAGGAGTACGATAGCCATGCTCTACCGTTAACTGGCCTCTAGTTGGCTCGCTAAGTGCATCACAGTAGCCCCTTACCGTATGCATTATTGCTGAGGCCAGAATCAACTTTATACTTTCGCTATGAACTTGACCGACCAGTCTTCCAGTGTAAGAGTAAAGACAATCCCTTTATCTATATTGTTAGTTTTTAGGAAATCATTAAAGAACTTTTCATACTCTCCCATGTGATTCTGCCTTCGCTCTTCAGGATTATCGCCATACTCAGTTTTTTTAGCCCTGACCTCGACTTCTGCGGCAGCGGTTGAGTGGGATGATGAAGAGTAAGATTGCGTGAAAATTGATATCTGATCCTCATTCATGTTGTGTAATTTCATCGCAAAGTTAAGTAGCTTATTAACTAATTGCTCGACAAGTGAATCATTGATGTCAGCGGGGTTGTGGTCAACTCTAATAAGGGGCATGTTCTCTCCGCTTTACTAATGCCTACAGTATATAGATAAAGTCATCTGGCTTAAAGCACATGCGGTTTGTGGTGCAGGGTGTAGGATTCGAACCTACGAAGGCGAATGCCAACAGATTTACAGTCTGCCGTGTTTGACCGCTTCACTAACCCTGCCTGGAGTTGAGAGACAGCCATACGGCCTTCTCTCAACAATTGTAACACCGATCCAACTCCACCTATTTTGGCGATCTCGCAAGTCGACAAAATTGGAGCCGACAGAGGGATTCGAACCCACGACCCGCTGTTTACAAAACAGCCGCTCTAGCCACTGAGCTATGTCGGCATCTGGGCCAGTCTAACAGATAAGAGCGTAAGCATCAAGGTGGACGTAAGCCTTGTTTGATGAGAAAATAAACTCAAACAAATGGAAGACCAAATTTTTCAACTTAAAAAGTTATTAGAAGATGCCGAAAATATATTGGTAACTTCTCATATTTCGCCCGATCCGGATGCGGTTTGTTCTTCTTTACTAATATATTTAGCTATAAAAACTAACTACCCTGACAAAAAAATAAAGCTGGTCCTAGAAGAAAAACCCAGCAACGATCTAAGCTTTCTGCAGGGCTACGAACAGATTGAGTTTGTTGATGTCGCCGAGACGCTGCGCCAAGACAACCCAGATTTAGTGATTGTTGCAGATGCCGGCAAATTGAACCGATGCAGCCGAAATCCGGCTGAACTGCACGAAGCCAAACTGGTTATTATCGACCACCATGAACCGGATGATAAGGATGACGCTGATGTTTACGTAAACAATGGCACGCCCGCTGCGACTCAGGAAGTATATAATCTGCTATTTGAAAAACTTGGCTGGACTAAGCCGGAGGGATATCAGGATATTGCTTTACTTGGCATTCTAGCCGACACTTTCCGCTTTCGTTACCGCAACCCGCTCCACCGGGAGACATTTCGGATTGTCAGCGATCTGTTGGATGCCGGCGCCAGCATCGAAGTACTGGAAAGCAAGCTGAACCGCTACACCAAGCCCCAGCTGGAGATTCTTGGGCATCTGGCTGCAAATGCCGTCGTAACTGATCAGGGGTTCTCATACAGCTGGCTTTACGACGAGTACGTTAAAGATTGGCTGGGCAAGGGGAACTCCGTCATGGATCTAAAGAATGGGTGCGAAATATTCGTAAACCAGTTTGTACGCAATCTGAATAATAACCTGTGGGGCTTCATTGTCTATCCGGACTTAGCTGCCGGAGAGGGTAGCTATTCCGTTTCATTCAGGTCAGCCTCGGGCGTCAGAAATGTTCAAAATATCGCCAAACTGCTAGGCGGAGGCGGTCATGTACCGGCCGCAGGAGCGAAATTCCAAGCCGCCAATATGCAGGAGGCCATCAATAAGGTCCTTAAAGCTATAGAGAACACACCTGATTCTTGATAGAATAGCCTCTGTGGTTACAAATTTTGCAGGCAATGTAGCTTACAAAATTTAGAGGAGAAAGCCCGGCTATAAGTCGAAACTTTTGCAGAGTCATGCGAAACAAGACCGATAGTGCAAGTTTGGAACGGGCCGTGATAGCTCAGCGGTAGAGCACCTCCATGGTAAGGAGGGGGTCTCGGGTTCAAGTCCCGATCACGGCTCCATTTTGATCGTACCTGTATTGCCTCCTCTGTTATCATTGTTGAGCGATGTTATTAAAAGCTGAGATAGATAGTAAAACTCTGGGATCCAAGAAGCTGTTTGAACAGCTGGATATTTCTATTGAGCAGGGCGAGCAGATTGCCATAATCGGCAGAAACGGAGTGGGCAAAACTACGCTGCTTCGAATGCTGGCCCAAGAGGATGATGATTTTGACGGTTCCGTATCAACTTCCAGGGGTACCACAGTAGTGATGACAGCCCAGGAGCATGCTGATGCCCACAGCCAGGATTGTCTTAGCTATATCCTCTCAGCTCTTCCCAGCTACACAAAGCTTCACACCATAATCGAAACTTACCCCGGCCACATGGGCAGTGATATAAGCAAGATCAATAAATACTCCGAGGCCATCGAGCAGTTTGATCATCTGGGCTACTACACGATCGAGCAAAAAGTTATAAACGCTCTGCAGCACTATCAGATACCCGAAGCCAGTGCCCGCGGCCCTCTATCTGCCCTCTCCGGCGGCCAAAAGCGCTTTGTGGAGCTGGTCAAAGTACAGGAATCCAATGCCAGCCTAGCCCTTATAGATGAACCCACCAACCACATGGACTACATAGCCAAAGACGCTTTTATCGACTGGATGAAAGCAGCTAAATCTACACTGGTTATCGTTACCCACGACCGGGACGTGCTGAATGAGGCAGATAGAATCATCGAGATCAAAGACAAGAAGGCCTTTTCTTACCGCGGTAACTACAAAGCTTACTTGAAGATGAACAGTGCCAACACGGTTGCCGGGATGAGTCAGTATGAGGTTGCCCAGCAAACGATTACCAATTTAAAGAAGCAGATTGCCTACGCCCGCAGTAAAAAAGCCTCGTGGGGAGGCACGGCCGATAAGAAAAATCCCTTTGTGGTCATGGAAGAAAGAGCCAAAAAGCAGCTTCGCGAGTTAGAGAAGATTGCTAAACCTTCGTTTTGGATCGATCAGAACTCCGCGACAGAACTAAACCACAAGATGACGGAGCGCTACTCTAAATATAAGGACACCAACATCAAGCTGGTTGGCATGGATGCCCAACACCGCAGGCAGGAACTGTTAAAGGTTACCGGCCTTTCCCTGGGTTACGGGCAGCCGTTATTTAGCGACGTGTCGTTCTCTGTTTCAGCAGGCGACAGAGTTCGGCTGCACGGTCGAAACGGGGCTGGTAAAACTACTCTTTTAAAGTACATACTTGCGAAGTCCCAAGAAGCCTCCGCCGGGTCGAATTGCTTCGACGGAGAAATAGAGATCAACACTAAGACGCGCTTTGGTGTGTACGAGCAGGAAATTGACCAGAAATACTTTAAGGTTACGCTAGCGGAAGCTATCGAGCAGGTATATAACGAAAAGGGCCAGAAGATAGCCGATCAAAAGATCAGGCAGCTGCTATCAAGCTACTTATTTGATGCTTCTATAGACTATCGCCAGCTGGTTGGCAGTTTAAGCGGCGGCCAAAAGGCCCGTTTCCAGATAATAAGTATGCTGGCTAGCGAACCCAATCTCTTAATCCTGGATGAGCCCACAAACCACCTGGATCTGCCATCCATCGAAGAATTAGAGCTGGCCCTGCAAAACTATACCGGAGCCATAATCTATATTTCTCACGATAGTTACTTTGTGAGCAAGCTGGCCGGTGCCGAAATTAAAATCGCCCCAAGCCAAGTTATAGCCGACGCAAATTAACTGCTCTAATTCATCTTGCCCAAACCCAGTCACATCTGTTATAATTGCATTAACCGAAAAGGTATTTTTTTATGGCTAAAAAAGGCGACAAACGAAAAATCATAGGACTAACCTGCGAAGCATGCTCGCAGCGTCACTACTATTCCACCAAGAATACGATGAACACACCGGATAAAGTGGAGCTTAATAAGTATTGCCCCGTAAAACGGGTCATCGCCAAACAAGTTGAAACCAAGAAGAATCTTGGCCGCAACGTAGTACCTAAGCGCAGATAAACCTCTTAAGAGTCTGCCAGCAATATCGCCGTTTCTACAAAGGTGGAGTGGCTCCATACCAACGGGTTAACCCCAAGTGCGAAACCGGTTTCAGGATCTACCTGTTCTGCCAGCATACCGCTTGTTCCGGCCCGGTCTGAGACCCAGTCCAGAAGCTCTCGGGCCTTATCCGGCTGATTTTTCCTTATATAGTACTGGGCTAGCCATAGGGTGGTTATAATCCAGGGATTGCCGAGGTATTTCTTCGTCAGAAAGTAATTATCGTTTTCATATCTGGGAATGCCGCCGGAAGGGGAGGAATTGAGCAGAGTCTTTTCTATGGCCTGTATGGTAGAGCTTAGCTCTTCGCTCTGAAGCGCATTATCCATGTAAAGAAGCGCTCCATAGGCGCTGGAAGCATCCAAAGTATTATCAAACTCTAAATCACCGCCGGGCTTTAAAAGCACGCTTTTTCTTATGTATTCACCCTCAGGGTTAAATAGCAGCTGAAGCCCGCCGTGGATTTTATCAGCCGCCTCCTCCCATTTCTGCCCATCTTCATCAAAATTAAATAGCCTGGCGATAGCTGCGGCTTTGCGCAGCGCGCAGATGGTTATAAACACGGTGTAGCTATGGGTTGCGAAACGCTCTTCCCATAAATCGTAGCTGGCATGGGGCAAGCTGGTGGACTCGTCTATGAACTTAGCCATAAAATCACCGGCCGGCTTTATGAAATTCCGGTAATGATCCCGTACGAAGTCCTTATCCCCCGAAACTTCCAGATAGCGGCTTAAGGCATATATAACTCCGGCCGTCTCATCCTCTTGAATCGGTAATTCCGGATGGTTTTGGTGAAGCTGGGGGTGCCAGGTGCTGCCGATAGCCCGGTCTGGCTGGTACTTGTGCATCATGTACCCATCCGGGTGCATAGTGTCTGCACAGAACTCAAAGAATTTCTTGGCCTCTTCTTTGTAGCCAAGCTCGATGAGGGGCAGGAGGGCATAAGCGCCGTCCCGTGGCCAAACGTAACAGTAGTAGTCCCGGCCATAGTTATAGATGCTGCTATCACTGCTGGCGATAACCCCACCGTGCTTATCAAAGTGCGCTTTAACTATCAGCAGTGATTTTTTGGCAAGCCGCCGATACTTTTCGTCAACGCCGTCCAGCTTCGGCTTGGCAGTGGCCAGCCAATCATTCCAGGATTGTCTGGTGGCCTCCAGACGACTCTCGATGCCTTTATTGAGGAGTGCCTGATGAATAGCCTCAGCGTCAATTTGCGAGCCGGAAGCAATTACCCAATAGTGTCCTTTGGCTGATTGTCCGTGCTCCAGCTCAAAACGCAGGCGCATCACGGAATCTACGCCGCCATGTTCTACTAAGCTGCCGGACAACTCGCCGTCCTCGGCGTCGCGGAAGGTGCCCTCTTTACCCTCTATCCCATAATTTCCGACGGCAAACTGATCAAAAGCTTCGCCGTCTTCAGTCTCTGAATAGATCAGCAGCGTCGACCAACCCTTGTAATCAAGCAAATATTTGCCCTCCGGGACGTAAAGAGCCGTATCGCTGCGTCCGGCCCTGGAAATTTGAAATGCCTGGTGAGTAAAGACTCTTATGTCCGCCTTTTGATCGCTGGTATTTTCGATATTAATGATCCGGCAAAAGGCAGGGTAGTGGTTGTCCACGAAGTCGCTGAAGTGCAGTTTAACTTTCAAGTTGTCGCTTTCGGCGGTTATGTCGCTAACTAAGGCATCCTCTTCAAAGTCCATGTTTATTTTCCAACTGCCATCGTCCAACCAAGAGAACTTATCGTTAGCCCATACGCCTATCTTGTGGTTGAGGTTTCGGGAAGTAGTCAAATTCTCTAGGCCCACATATGGATAATAAAAATCGTGCACCGTGCCGTAGTCATTGAGCCCGACAAGGATATGCCCGTTGCTTAACACCACCGGCCTGCCCATAGTTACCCCGCTTCCTTAAGACGCCAAGTCATATCATGGTAAACGTTCATAAAGTTGATGAAGGCGTCGTACGGCGAGTTGTAGGGGCTAAAATAAGCATGCACATCGCCGTCGTTGAACCATTTGGTGCACATATAGTAAAAGTGATCGCTGGTTTGCAGGCGCCGCCAGTCGTCTATCAGCTTCAGATCTCCCGTGGACATTATTTTGTCTTTCAATTCGTATAAATTGGCGATGGCCTGGCGCTGCATATTGTTACCCGTCCAGGCGGTTAAATCGCGCTCCGTGTCGGCCCAGGTTACGGTATCGGGCATATCTATCTCGTCCTTTGGTTCAAAGCGCTCGATAGCGTCAGAAAAGGTCAAAAAACCGTTACCTTCTTTTGACAGCCATTTATCCGGCAGGTGCTCCAGAAACTCAAAGATACCTTTGTCTTCCCATTGATGCTCTCCGAAGGTTTCGTAGTCCATAAATAGGTTGAACATATCGGCGTCGTGGGTTTCGTTGAGCCAGTGGGCGAACTTATCGCTGGTTAGCGGCCACTGCTCCCAGTTGCTGTCACCGAAACGAAAGGCGATGTCATCGCTGACCCGGTAGTTCTTTAGCATCAGCTTGATGTTTTGAGTTCCGGCCGGCCGGTACATAAAATTGGGGCTGCGCCAGCCCAGTACCGGGTCCCAGCCCTCGGCTAGAATCCCCTTATAACCGGCGTCTTCCGCCCAGCGCGCCAGATCGTTGTTGTAGGCCAGCTCCGTATTTCTAATTACCTTTGGTGTCTGGCCGAATAGCTGCTCTATTTTCTCCTTGTGCATCTGCACCTGGCGCTCAAACTCATCCCGATCATAAAAGAAAGCCAAGCTGTGGTAGTAAGTCTCGGCGGCAATTTCTACCCGGCCGGTGGCCGTCAGATCCTGAAAGCTGCGTAGTACCTCCGGAGCCCAGCGCTCCAGCTGTTCGATTAGCAGGCCGGTAATCGAAAGGTTCAGCTTGAACTCGGGGTGCCGCGCAAGCAGATCCTTCAGCAAGTTGTTTGTTGGAATGTATGATTTATGGGCGACTTTTTGCAGAATCTTCTGATTGGCGTATTCCGGCTGATCGTCAGTATCGAAGTAATTATGGTCAGAGGCGGCGTCAAAAATAGTGTAATGGCGCAGCCGCCAGGGCTGGTGGGCGTGCATATAGAGGACTATGGATTTACTCATGCCGCTACTCTCTGCGTAAAGTGCCGGTAGCGGTCCATTATTTTATCGGCGGCCTTACTCCAGCTGAGCTTCTGGTATTCCTGCCAGGCGTTGGCGTGCAATTCGGCTGCTAAGGATTGATTACGGATTACGCCGACAATCTGGTTGGCCATTTCATGTTCGTCCCAGAAATCAACTTTAAGGCAGCTGCGAAAAACTTCGGAAACCCCGGATTGTTTGCTTATCAGGCTGGGCGTCCCGTAAGCCGTAGCCTCAAAGGGGGTCAGACCAAAAGGTTCCGAGACGGAAGGCATGACAAAAAGGTCAGCCACGCTATAGGCATCACGCCAGCGCTTACCCCTTTGGAAACCGGTAAAGACTACGTTTTTTGATATCCCCAGCTCTGCGGCCAGCTCAATCAGTTCATCGCGCTGTTCTCCATCGCCAACCAGCAGGAATATGGTTTTTGGCTCACGCTTAACGACTTCCGCCGCGGCACGCACCAAGTGCGGCAGTCCTTTTTGAACGGTCAGTCGGCCCACATTAACAATTACTTTCCAGCCGCAGGCCTTCATATCAGCCAGGTAACCGTAGGCATTATCGGTATCCAAGGCCTCGACATCCCACACATCCGTGCTGTTATGGATAACCTCGATCCTATCAGCCGGAATAGCGTAATCCTCTATTATCAAATCCTTGGTGCGCTGGCTAACAGCAATGACATGATCCGCCAGAAGCATGGAAGTAGCCTCGATTTCCCGGACTAGCGGGTTGCCGGGGTTACCGCCCGCCCGATCGCGCTCTATGGAATGAACATGCAGGATCAGTGGTACGCCGGACTTCTCGCGAGCCAGCAGGGCCGCCCGGAAAGTTAACCAGTCGTGGGCGTGTATAACGTCAAACTCCATCTGCTCTACCAATTTGCCTACCATTAAGGCATAGGCCGTCTGCTGATCGTGAATGCCAAGATCAATATAGCTGCCATCCTCTAAGATGTAGCGGAAGCTGTCGTAGGCGTTCACCCGGTTAACTATTGAGGAGCCGGCCCGGTGCGCGGAAGTCACCCGCATAAAGTCATATTTAGGTTCGTGCGGATAGGGAAGTATGAAATCTATGTCGGCGCCGGCAGCAGCCATGGCGCGTGACAGCTGAAGGCAAGCTACCCCCAGACCACCACTGTTATTGGGTGGCAGCTCCCAGCCAAGCATCAAAACCCTCATTGCGTGTAGTAAATCCTTTTTATTTCTTTCCGCTTACCCTTTTTTGTTGTTTTTTATTATAGATGGTCATCACCTTAAGCACAACCATATTGTAAGAATCTTTACAGAAGTATCGCAGTTTTGGAGCCATTACCTTAAAATATAGATTGGCCTAAAGGGGAGTAGCTCAGCTGGTAGAGCATCGGTCTCCAAAACCGAGGGTCGCAGGTTCAAGTCCTGTCTCCCCTGCCAAAGTAAAATAGCCTGCCAACGGTAGGTTATTTTAAATTTGATATAAGTTCTGCGAGCGATTGTCCCGATCTTTGTTTTATTGTTAAAGCTCTAACACTTTATCTATACGAGCCTTCGGTGATATTATTTGAAAGATGAATAAAGTCGCACTGTCAAAACCGGTTTTGATCTGCGTCTACGGCTTTCCTGGCTCCGGCAAGTCCTATGTAGCCCGCCACTTAAACGATGTACTTGAAATCGCTCATGTAAACGCCGATAGAATCCGCAGCGAACTATTCCAAACCCCAAGATACGATGCTCAGGAAAATTCTGTAGTCTCGCACCTGATGAACTATATGACTGAGGAATTCCTAAGTGCCGGGGTGAGCGTGATATACGACGCAAATGCCCTTCGACTGGCCCAGCGCCGCAAACTGCGCGAAACCGCAAAAAAACATAAAGCGGAGTTCATGCTTGTCTGGATACAGATCGATCCTGATAGCGCTTTTAACCGCCTCGAGAACCGCGACCGACGCACCAGTGATGATAAATTCTCCCAGCCCCATACTCAAGCTTCATTCAATAGCCACATCGGAGGTATGCAGAACCCCCAGGGAGAGGATTACCTGGTTATCAGCGGTAAACATACCTTCACCACTCAAAAGGGCGCCATTATCAACAAACTTTATCAGATGGGCTTGGCCTCCAGCCAGCAGGTGCAAAGCAATGTCGCTAAGCCCGAACTCATAAACCTGGTCCCCAACCCCCTGGCCGGACGGGTTGATCTTAGCCGCCGCAATATCTCCATACGTTAATGCCGCAGAAAATTTTTATAGTAGAGGACCTGGGCGAGGTTTTGGTTGCCAAGCGACGAGGCACCAAGAATATCCGACTCAGCATCACAGCAGACGGCAGCGTGCGGGTAGGCATACCGGCCTGGGTTCCATATTCAGCCGGCTTAACTTTTGCCAAGAGCCGTCAGGAATGGATAACTAAACATAGAGTCGCCGCCCGACCGGGCTTAAAAAGCGGCGACCGTATTGGCAAAAGCTATAGATTAAACGTAGTAGTATCACCTTCGGAACGTATTTCTACCAGATTAAGTACCAATGAAATCATAATAAAATCTCCCCAGCCGGTTGATACCGCCCGGCTACAGTCCGCAATCACCAAAGCCGCGGAGCGAGCCCTTAGGAGTGAGGCTTCAAAACTGCTACCGGGCCGCACCGCTCAGCTTGCGGAAAAATATGGATACGATTTCAGGCAAGTCGTCATCAAGAAATTGACTTCCAGATGGGGCAGCTGTAGCAGCGATAAAATAATAACCCTGAACTTCTTTCTGATGCAGCTTCCCTGGGAATTGATAGATTACGTGATTCTGCATGAGCTAGTGCACACCAAACATCTCAATCACGGAAAGGCTTTCTGGGACGATCTAAAAACAGCTATCCCCGACGCCAGGGCACGGCAAAAACTTGTTAAAAGTTATCATCCTGTAATTATGCCAAGCTAAGGTGTTGCAAAAGAATAAGTAATAGGTTAGTATTGACTTGATAGCACCTACTTAACTGTAGGTTTTTTTATGCAAAGGGGAAGCCACGTGCCAAGCGCCAGTCCGCGCAAAAATCCTAGGATTAGAAAATCAGCACCCACGCTCCGGCAGCGTGCTGAGGCAGCACAGGCCAAGGCTGAGCGCGAAAAACCCCGTAGAGTAAGAAAAGCCCTGTCAAAAGCTGCTAGGCCTGTTAAACGTTTGCGAATTCCGGCCAGCAGGATCCCTAAACCCGTAAGGGCAGCCGGGAGATTCCTGGCGAAATGGCTAGGCTGGCTAGCGCCAAGCTACTTCGTAAATGCCTGGCGCGAAGTGCGGCAAGTTACTTGGCCCAGCCGCAGAGAAACCTGGCGGCTAACTGGCGCCGTGTTTATCTTCGCCACCGTATTCGGGGCCATGGTCGCCGTAGTAGACAAGCTACTTGATATTGTGTTTAAGAACTTAGTTTTAAAGTAAGAGGTCAACAGTGAATAAACGTTACGACGAGAGTAAACAGTGGTACGCCATCCATACCTACAGCGGTTACGAAGAGAAGGTAGCCGAAAGCATCCGCCAGCGTGCGGAAAGTCTGGATATGGGCGATAAGATCTTCCAGGTCCTAGTTCCTAAGGAAAAGATGATCGAGATCAAAAACGGCAAGCGAAAAGTCGTAGAGAAGCGTATTTTCCAGGGGTATGTATTGGTAGAGATGAAGTTATCTGAAGACGCCTGGTACATTGTGCGCAATACACCTAACGTCACCGGATTCGTAGGCACCGGCACAGAGCCGACCATGGTGGAGACTGACGAGATCGCCAAAATTATGAAGCGCATGGGCCGCGAAGAGCCCAAGCACAAGTTTGACTACCGAGTAGGTGAAGTTGTCAGCATCGTCGACGGGCCATTTAAGGGCTTTGATGGTGCTATTAACGAGATCGACGCCCAGAAGGGTAAACTTAAAGTATTGGTTAATATGTTCGGCCGCGAAACTCCTGTGGAACTAGATGGCCTGCAGGTGAAGAGAGTTTAGTTATGGAAACAGCACCCAAGAAAAGTCTTCTAACATTATTAGAGGAACAGGCCGTGGCTGCACGACATGCTTTTGACGCTCCAGGCTTAGAGGTAATTAGAGACGAAGCTGAACGCCATATGGAGACACTGGATCCAGGAAGCCCGGAGCACGAGTCCTATATGAACCTCAGCGTACTTTGTAGGGAATTTGTAAATGGAATTAATGCTCGCGAAGCGGCATATATGAAAGAAGCGTAGGAGAAATTTATGGCTAAACAAGTAAAAGCAAGTTTAAAAATGAAAATTAAAGGTGGACAGGCCAGTGCAGCCCCGCCTGTCGGTTCTACCTTGGGTCAATACGGAGTCAGCATGATGGATTTCATCAATCCATTCAACGAC
>JAQGHE010000034.1 GCA_028288985.1 Candidatus Saccharimonadota bacterium | reverse complement strand
GGTCAGCCAAGGTAGCCTAACATCTTATACTGTCGGCTTTATCTACTCGCTGGTTTTAACGTTTACGGCCTATATCTTCATAAGCAATCATGTATTTTCCGGCAATGCATTGATAGGTGCGATCATTGCCCTGGCCATCGTCCAGCTGCTGGTTCAGCTGGTGTTTTTCCTGCACCTGGACCGCGAATCTAAACCCAGATGGAATTTGGTGGTCCTGCTCTTCGCGTTGATGGTTGTTCTGATTGTGGTTATCGGGTCGCTTTGGATCATGAGTAATCTTAACTATCACATGGACGCCCATCAGTCTGATACGTACATAATCCACGACGAGGGAATTAAAAAATAGAAACTCTAAAAACCTATTATCAGCTGACTAAGCCCGGCATTATTTATGGCAATGATCTGACCGCGGTTGCCGGCTTTTTTTTGGCGGCGAAGGGCCAAATCGCCTTTGGACTTTTTTTGGCGACAATCCTTGGGCTATCTCTGGTCATCGGATCGGCCTGTGTATTCAATAACTATATAGACCGCGACATCGATGCCCTTATGGCCCGTACTAAAAAACGAGCGCTTACGGCCGGGACCGTTTCCGGGTCCAGTGCGCTGGTATACGCCAGCGTTTTGGTGCTGCTGGGTCTGGGTCTGCTGGTGGCCTATGCAAATCTACTGACGGCCTTTATAGCTCTGTTTGGTTTTTTTGCCTATGTAATAATTTATGGCGCCGCCAAGCGGCGCAGTGTCCACGGGACGGTTGTAGGTAGTATTTCCGGCGCGGTGCCGCCGGTAGTCGGCTACTGCGCCGTGACGGGGCGCCTGGACGCCGGAGCACTCATTTTGTTTTTGATCCTCGTATGCTGGCAGATGCCGCATTTTTACGCCATAGCCATGTACCGGCATGACGATTATGCCGCCGCCAAGATTCCGGTTTTGCCGGTAAGCAAGGGTATGGGAGCCGCCAAAGTGCAGATAATGGCCTACATCGCGGCTTTTATCATTGCTGCAGCCGCCCTTACTGCATTTGATTACACCGGTTACATCTATCTGACAGTCGTGCTCCTGCTTGGCTTTGCCTGGCTCTGGTTCGGCGGCACCGGCTTTAAGACAGACGACGATAAGCAGTGGGGGCGCAAGATGTTCCTGTATTCGCTGATTGTCATAACGCTGCTGTCTATCACGATCATCATCGACTCAATGCTTACAACTGGCAGTGTATAATTTTTATATGATTGTACTTCTCCATGTCTTAATCGCGCTAACCAGTGTAGCTTTTAGTACCTATCTTTATATTTCTCCCTCGGTAACTAAGCTTAAATCGTCTTATGGGCTGGTAGCTTCCACTCTGATCAGCGGCACCTATCTGGTGGTGAGCACCAAGGCTCATATGCTGCAGGCCTGTATGACCGGCTTGCTTTACTGCGGCTTCGTGTTTGCGGCGATAGCCGCCGCACGCCGAAAATTAGCCGTCCAAGTAAGCGAGTAATCCTAGACTAGCCTTTAGAGTCCCCTCTTAACCAGATAGCCAATCTCCGTTTCCGGAGTTAGGCTTTCAATAGCTTCCGGGCCGACATTTAAGATTAAACCTCCGCTATCAAACGAATAGTTGGCCAATCTTCTCGCCCGCTCCGCCTCGTATAGTATCAGCATTTCAAAGCCTTCCAAGGTCGGCCTCCAGCCGCCAACCGCAGCAGAATATTCGCGGGCGTAGTCTGCCTCTGCCAGGTCCTGGCGCAGCCTCAGTAGAAATTCTCTTTGCAGTACCGCTTCATGAGGCAGCAGTTTAAAGTTCATCCCCCACTCAAAATCCTCGATGGATAGATATATAGGTTCAATCCCGGGAGACCCTTCGTTAAAGCTCATTTTAACAAGTATGATTTCAGTAGATTCCGGTAGCTATAACTTATTTCACACTTCTAATTGTTAGATATTCAACTGCAAGAAACGCACAGGCTGTCATTAACTGGTAGTGCAAAGATAGTCAGGAGGCTTATGAAAGAATCTAAGAAATTTATGACCGGCTTGGCTGCTCTAGGTGCCGTGGTGGGTACCAGCTTGCTGGTCTCTAAGATGCGCGAAAATAATAAGAGTTCGTTTGAGAAATTCATAGACCAGGTAGAATCCTGGATGAAGTAGGCCCTAAAGGGCTTAGCTTTTGTTTTGGCGTTTGCGCTTGTTTGGGTCGAGTTCTTTTTTGCGCAGGCGCAGTGATTTAGGCGTAACTTCCAGCAGCTCGTCTTCTTCTATAAAGTCCAGGCACTCCTCCAGGCTAAAGATAGTCGGCGGCGTTAACTGTACGGTGCCGTCGCAACTGCTGCTTAGCAAGTTTGTCAGGTGCTTGGCCTTGCAGACATTTATCTCCATGTCTTCATTGCGCTTATTCAGGCCGACAATTTGCCCGGCGTAAACCTTCTCGGCCGCCGGTACGAATACCGTGCCCCGGGCTTCGGCTGTTTCCAGAGAATATGGAGTAGTAATGCCCGTTTCATAAGATATCAGTACTCCGTTACGCAGTTTTTGCAGCGGTGCGCCCAGCGGCTGATAGCCGGTCATCAGGCTGTTCATGATAACCGTGCCTTTGGTGTTGGTGACAAGGATATTGCGCAGACCCAGCAGGGCGCGGGTGGGCAAATCGTAAATAAGTTTAGTTACGCCTTTGTTGCTGGCAAACTGCTCGCGCAGTGTGGCGCGCCGGGCACCAAGTTCTTGCTGGACGGCGCCGACATGCTCTGCCGGTACTTCTATTATTAATTCTTCTATCGGCTCTACGGTTTTGCCGTTTTCTTCACGGGTTACTACTTGGGGGCGGCCTACTTCAAATTCATAACCTTCGCGGCGCAGTTCTTCGATTAAAACGGATAGGTGCAGCTCTCCCCGGCCGGACACTACAAAGCCGATGCTCTCTTCTTCTACTTTAAGGCCCACATTGGTTTCCAGTTCTTTCTTTAGGCGGTCGCCAATCTGGCGGCTGGTGCTAAAGTCGCCCTCCGTACCCTTAAACGGGCTGGTGTTGGGGCCGAGATATATCTTAAGTGTCGGAGCTTCTACTTCCATTACCGGCAGCGCTTCCGGCTGGGCATCATCGGCTACGGTTTCGCCTATCTGGGCATCAGATATTCCGGTCAGTTGTACGATGTCTCCGGCGATGCCAGCTGGCACTTCGGCTTTGCCGGTGCCGTGGCTTATTAAGACAGAGTCTACCTTGGCTTTAGCCATCGTGCCGTCTTTTTTGCACAGCGTAACTTGGTCGCCTTTGGCCACCTTGCCTCGGTTTATGCGCCCAATAACGTATTTGCCCTTAAAGCTGTCGTAGGCCAGGGCCGATATCAGCATCTGGAAGGGTTTGTCGCTTTCTACCTTTGGTGCTGGAATCTGGTCGCGGATGGCGTCAAATATAACTTCCAGGTCTCCAGTGCCTTCAATATCTGCAGGCGGAGTTGCCCAGGCCTTGCCGGTGCGGCCTACGGCGTAATAGACCGGGTAGTGCAGCTGGTCTTCGTGGACGGCCAGTTCTAAGAATAAATCGGCCAGTTCGTCTTCCACTTCCGCTATCCTCGCGCCGTTTTTGTCGATTTTGTTGATGATAACTATGGGTTTCAATTCGTTAGCCAATGCGATTCCCAATACGAATTTGGTCTGGGGCATCGGCCCCTCCTGCGCATCTACGATCAGCAGGCAGCCATCGGCCATATTTACGGTGCGCTCCACCTCGCCGCTAAAATCGGCGTGTCCAGGGGTATCTATGATATTTATCCGGTAATCGTCGTGCTGCACGGCGGTAACTTTGGCGGTAATGGTGATGCCGCGCTCGCGCTCTTGGTCGCCGCTGTCCATGATCAGATCCTGGGTCATTTCGGCCTGATTATCACGGAAAGTGTGAGATTGCTTTAAAAGCCCATCTACCAGGGTGGTTTTACCATGGTCAACGTGAGCAATGATTGCGATGTTTCTAATCTTGGTTGGATCTTGGTTCATATAAAAAGGCGCTCCATAATAGCGCCAAACTTAGTAACTATTAACAATATTATAGCATAAGCTAAACCTATTTGCTACCTTCGCGCCGTATCCGAAGCCTTTGGGCTACTGGGTTTTTATCTGGGTGTTTGGCAACTGGGCTTTTAGCCGATTAATGTCAGCGGGCGAACCTTTGTAGCCGCTGAGTTTTAAAAAGTCTAATTGAGTAAGATTACCAAGTTCTGCCGGCAAGCTGGTGAGACGGTTATTAGAAAAATCCGCCGTTTTTAAGTTTTTAAGCTGTCCAATCTCAGGTGGTAACGTAACAAGCCGGTTATTTTCCACGTTTAGCACCGTAAGGTTGGTTAGCTTGCTAATTCCGGCCGGCACGCCCGTGAGTTGATTATTAGACAGGTTAAGATTGGTAAGATCGGTCCGAGCCAAAACGGAGTCAGGTAAGGTAGTCAGTTGTTGACCGCTTAAGTCT
>JAQGHE010000028.1 GCA_028288985.1 Candidatus Saccharimonadota bacterium | reverse complement strand
TGTGGCTCTCGTATGTGCTATCCAAGAGAGGTAGCCGCAGGAGCTGAATCCCCGATACGAAGGGAGCAAGAGATGTGGCGAGTTGGCATAACAGCGACGGTAGTCGCTGTCTACGAGCTTCTACTATTGGTGGGCTGCGTGGTTGCAGCCTATCCCGGTGATGACTCCAAGTGGAGCAAGAGCGTTTCAGGCTTCTATGGAATGATGGCGCTCAACGGCCTGTGGGCTGTGCCGGTGCTCGTCGGCCTCTATTTCTCCTGGTGGTACTGGCCGAATTGGAAGCATTACATCAACCGAATCACTTAGGGCAATGAGGAAGAAAAGTCCCGGGCACCCTGGCCCGGGCATCAGCGCCACGTGTGCGCATTAATTTGCAGCGCCGCGGCGTTTTTTCATACCCCGGGTTTGGCGGACGGCGAGTAATAGCCGCTCATTTGGATACAGTACAAGGAAGAGATGAGAAACGGACTGAACTGTATTTAAATACAGTGAAGGAGTATCGCAATATCTGACGCCGTAATGTGCCAAAAGCATAGCCGGAGCAGCCGGCTTTGCCGGTTGGCAGGGCTATGCGGTGAGTGGTTATTACTCCCAGCGGAAAGTACGAAAAGCTATGGCGTAGATAATTACCGCCCAAACCGCAATCAACCCCAGCTGTGGACCAAGGTCTATAAGGTGTTTATTCTCCGTAATTATCATGCGGAT
Source organism: Candidatus Saccharimonadota bacterium (assembly GCA_028288985.1). Taxonomy (GTDB): domain Bacteria; phylum Patescibacteriota; class Saccharimonadia; order Saccharimonadales; family UBA10212; genus JAQGHE01. Next base: position 30,434 of record JAQGHE010000028.1, on the reverse strand, counting down.
GCCATCAATTACCGGCGTAAGCGGCAACAGCCCGGAAGCGTGCTGCAGCCACTCTGGCATCAAAAAACGCGGGAAAAAAGTACCCGACAAGAACATCAACGGAAAAGTGACTATATTGGCCAGCGGCGCAGCCTGGTTCTCATTTTTAGCCCAGCCGCCAATTGCCAGCCCTATACCAAACAACGTCAAAATACCCAGCATGATCACGACCGCCAGTTCCAGATAATTGCCGTGCATCTTTAGGTGGAAGATGGTTAAAGCTACGATAAACATCACGCTGATCGAGAAAAGACCGATGATAGCCTGACCTATGACGTTAGCCGTAAAGTACTGCCAGACCCGGATTGGCGTAATGTGGATGCGGCGCAGAATCCCCTGCTCCTTCAACTTCGGAAAGACATTGACCGGCCCAAAGATGCCCAAACCGATGATAGAGAAGCCAACCAGTCCGGAAAAAACATAATCAAACCGCGATAACCCTTGCTGATTGGTTGATTTGGATACTACGGTAAACGGCGTCTCGATCTTCACGAACTTAGAATTAATCTGCTGGAATATACCCTGCATGACTGTAGACAGCGTTTGGGCGGCCGATGCATTGTTCTCGTCGTAGTAGATAACTGCCTGTCCGGACGGGTGGCTGGCATTCTTAACATCTCCGAAGCCAGAGGGCAGAACGATGGTGGCATCTATTTCGCCACGCGACATTTTAGTCTTGGCCTCACCAAGGTCGTGAACCGTATCGTTAACCTTAAACATCTTATTATTCTTAACCTGGCTGACGAACTGTTGAGAAAACTGGCTGTGGCTTTGATTAATTAGGCCTACCTGGAAGGAAACGTTATTATTTTTACCGAATATGCCGCCAAATATAAACAGGAAAATCAGCGGAAAGGCTACCGTAAAGAATAGAGCCGTCCGATCGCGGAAGTAGCGACGGACGCTAATCTTCGCAAAAGTCCAGATTGTAAATATGGAGCTTTTCATCAATCCCTCAATTCCTTCCCCGTTAAGTCAATGAATACGTCTTCCAAATTGGCCTTCTCTACTTCCGTAATCTTCTTAAAGCCTTTCTTTAGCAAGTCTTGGATCAAATGCTTCGGTGAATCAAGAGCTATTATCTTGCCATCGTCCATTATGGCTACCCGGTCGCAAAGCATCTGGGCCTCTTCCATGTAATGAGTGGTCATAATAACCGTTATGCCCCGGTTGCGAATCTGCTCCACCAATTCCCACAGATTGCGTCTGGCCTGAGGATCCAAGCCGGTTGTCGGCTCGTCCATAAAAAATACTTTTGGTTCATGCACCAGCGCAGCTGCTACTGAAAAGCGCTGTTTTTGGCCTCCGGAAAGCTGCTCAATATAGCTATCGGCCTTTTCGCTCAGGTTCACGTCCTCAAGCAGCTTCATGGCATCGACTTTTTCACCATAAGCGGCAGCCGTCATTTCAAGCAGCTCTGTCAGCTTGACCTTATCCATGAAAGCCGGAGTTTGCGGCTGCACGCCGATAATATACTTCACAGCCTGGGGGTCCGCGGCCACGTCTATTCCATCTAGCATTACCTTGCCACCGTCTATTTCGCGCAGGGTCTCGATCATCTCAAGAGTAGTAGTCTTACCGGCTCCGTTTGGGCCGAGAATACCAAAGATTTCGCCCTTTTTAACCGAGAAGCTTATGCCGTCTACGGCCGTTTTTTTGCCATATTTCTTCTTGAGGTTTTTCACCTCTAAAATCATTTCCGTCATTCCATTTGATTATACTGTTACCCGCGGTTTTGGAAAACAAAAAGTGCCCAGGGAAATTCCTGGGCACTCCTTTTATGTATTGTTTGTCTAAATTCTTAGGCTTCTTTGCGCTTCAGAGTCAAGAAACCGTTGCGTGGGTTTTCGTTGACAGTGCGGTCGCTAGGAAGGTCAACACCTGTTTCTGGGCGGTCGTCCTTGCTGAAGTAGTAGATTGTCTGTGTCTTGCCGCCGCGGAGAACTACCGCTTTGGAGTTCAAGTAGTATGTTACACCCTTGCTGTTAGTGTGCTTATAAGCCATTACTTTATCCCTCTCTGTTAATTAGTATGGTACCCCTAAAATAACCCCTTACCTTCTCTGTTGTCAACAGGTATTTAGTACAACGGCTACCCGAATATAGCATTGGGGTTGCACTACAAAACGCTTATGCGTTAATATTGGGTAGTATCTAAAAGTAACAAAGGTGGTATAAACATGGAATTCATGTCCCGTGGCGGTAACCGAGCAGCAGCTCATCATCCGCAGCAAAAGGAAACGTGGGGAGCTCGCACCGTAAGGTTTGAACTCTTCGTAGTAATAGTAGGCGCCGCTCTGCTTTTAGCAGCAGTAGCCCTATACGTAGGATTGGGCGGCGGTAGCGCCGGCGAGTCCAAGCAATTAGACAAAACTAAGTACCAGGCCGTCTTTCTAAACGGTGGTGCAACCAGCGGTTCAGTGGCTTACACGACCTACTTCGGTCATGTTTCAAGTCTGAATGATAAATATTATGTCCTGAAGGATGTATATTATCTGACCACAGACCAGACAAGCACTACCGGTACGGCCAACCCTCAGTTGACCAAACTCGGCTGTCAGCAGTTGCACTCACCTTACGACAAGATGGTGATCAGCCGCAGCCAGGTAGCTTTCTGGGAGAACCTGCAGGACAACGGCAAGGTAGTTCAGGCTATCAAGCAGTTCAATACGCAGAACCCAAATGGTCCTAACTGTACCAGCACTACCGGCACTACAAACAGCCAGAGCTCAACCGGGACTTCAACCGGAACAACTCAGCCCGCCGGCCAAACACAGACAACTACAGGCCACTAAAAATTCCAGGTGGTTTCACAAAAAAACTCCCCACGCCACGGGGAGTTTTTTTATACCCAAGAATAAGCAATGTTATTTAGCCTCTCCCTTGGAAACCTTTATCAAGGGGGGAGCTTTAGGCCCTGAACTTTGTCAGTAGAAAGCTTGCACAAAATGCAATGAAGCTAAGCAAAGCAGCCACCAGGCTCCAACCCGCCAGATCGGGGCTCCAGCTGGGGCTCGCGAAGTCAAATTGATAGAGGGCGGCAGGAATGGGGGTGGACTGCTTACCGCCGTGGCTCATGATATAGTCCTGCACGCAGCCGATCCGCCCGCGTCCTGAAACCGACACACTGGCCGGTATTAACGCCTGGCAGTAATTTTCAGCCTCCGTATATAGGCTAGAGTTATTGGCGCTTTGCTGAGCCTGATTAAGCAGCCGCTCATAGGTATAAGGCAGCTGGATAGGCGGCTTCACGCTTATTCCGCTGGATAAATCGGTATTCATATGTCCGTAGACGTAAGCTCTCAGTTTATTTAAGGCGACATTGACGTCTCCGCCAGCCTTGTCTGCGGTATATACGTCATTCCTCAGTTTAACCATCGTGGTGTTGTTGTGGCGCAGCGCGCTAAGGCACACGATGCCGCATATCAAAAACAGCACCAGAAATGGAAAATAAGGGGCCTGTCTTAGTTTAAGCAGCCTTTGGTTTAAAGGGTTCATCCTAACAGTAATGTTGGCACGTTGCAGGCACTTCGTCAAAAAGCTAATGCGGCGCAGCACGAATGGTTTGCCAGGCAGCTTATCAAATAGTTAAACTATGACTTATGCATATTTATTTTTCCGGCATCGGCGGTTCAGCTATCAGCGCCTTGGCCGTCATAGCCAAAGAGGCCGGTTACGAAGTCAGCGGCAGCGATGCCCGCAACAGCCAATACCTGGACTACCTTCGTAAAAAAGGCATTGAAGATATCCATGTCGGGCTAAGCCGTGATCAAATAGCCGAAGTGCACGCCCGTAACCCCATTGATTGGTATGTCTACGGCTCCGCACAGGCGTTTGACTTCCCGGACAACGAAGAATTCGCCTTCTGCAGGGAGATGGGCATCAAAAGCACCAAACGCGACGAGTTAATAAATGAGATTCTATCGCAAAAACACTTAAAGCTAGTCGCTATAGCCGGCACTCACGGCAAAACCACCACAACCGCCATGGCTATTTGGCTGTTTAAGCAGCTGGGCATACCAATTAGTTATTCCGGCGGGGCTAAAATAAGCTTCGGCGATATGAGCCGCTATGAAGCAGGCAGCGACTATTTTATATATGAGGCCGATGAATTCGATCGTAACTTTTTGGCTTTTCACCCCTTTTACTCCATCATCGCCGGTGTCGCGTACGATCACCACGAGATTTTCCCCACACAGGACGATTACAACCAGGCCTTCAGGGATTTTCTGGCCCAAAGCCAGCGGGCAATCTTATGGGAAGAGGATGTAAGCCGCCTGAGTCTGGATAAATCAGATGAAAAGTTCACCGTTGAGTCTTATGAAGACTCGGGCATAAGAAATATCAAGTTGGCCGGACTGTACAATCGCCGGGATGCTTGGCTGGTTATCAAAGCCGCCTCTCAGATTACCGGCGCCCGCGTGGAAGATCTGTTTGAATTGATGAACCGATTCCCCGGAGTCAGCCGCCGTTTTGAGAAGATAATCGATAATCTATACAGCGATTCCGCTCATACTCCTGAAAAAATTACCGGCGCGATGAATGTGGCGCGCGAAGCGGTAGGTCAAAGCGGCCAAAAACTAATAGTCATCTACGAACCTCTGACAAACCGGCGCATGCACCATACCCACGAGCAGCATCGTGCGGTTTTTGCGGGAGCAGATCAGATTTATTGGGTGCCTAGTTTTCTAGCCCGCGAGGATCCATCCTTACCTATTCTTACACCCGAGCAGCTCATCAAAGATCTGGAGCCGGGACTTCAGCGGGTAGCCCGGCCGGCTCGCAGGGATGATAATTTAAAACAAATCATCCAAGAGCATCTGAAGAATGGTGATTTAGTCTTGGCTATGAGCGGTGGCGGTGGCGATAGTCTGGATGATTGGCTCAGAAAAGAGTTCCAGGCGTGAGGTTGGTGCAGCTAAATATGTGGTGGGGCGGCAAGTTAGATAAAAGCATCCAGACATTTTTAGAGGAGGTTAACCCGGACATTATATGTTTGCAGGAAGCTGTAAGCTCAAAGCTGACGGATGCCGGCCTATTTCTGAGTATCGAGCAGCTGCAAAAGCTTGGTTTTCCCCATAAAGAGTTTGCGCCAGCATTTACGTTTAATCTAATGCGCGGAGCCGTTAGTTTTGGTAATGCTATTTTGAGCCGATTACCTATAGAAGAATCATTTTCCTTTTACACAAATCTAGGGCACATTGAAGATTTCGACTTCAATATTCATGACTATAATGTTCGCAATCTTTTGCACTGCGCCTATAAAATTAACGGCTCAAAGATAAACATCCTAACCCACCATGGCCACCATGTCCACGAACATAAGGATGGCAATCAGGAAACTCTGCGCCAAATGGAACAAATCAAAGAATATATAGATGGGTTACCGGGTGCAGTTATTTTAACAGGCGATTTTAACTTGGCTCCTCACAGTAAATCCTTGGATAAATTAAATAAATCGCTGATTAATTTATCTGTAGAGTCCGGACTAAAAACCACTCGGACTATGTTTAGCCTTAAAGACGAAGTTTGTGATTATATTTTTGTTAATGACAGCGTGAAGGTTGATAAGTTTTATGCTTCAGAGGAAATAGTCTCCGACCATAAAGCTTTGGTTTTAGAGTTCGATTTATAATCCCAGCATCTGGTCAGACAGAGGACTGGCGCTAAAATCCTGGCTATCATTCAGGGAATTCAGCTTAGTCTGAAGTTCCTGGGAAAAATCATCCAGATCATTGGGCCGCACTAATAGACCTCCGGCTTGCTGTATGGAACTGGCGGCTGCCGAGTTGGTCCCTACTTTTCCCGGCTGATTTGACAAACTGGTTGTACCTCCTTGGCGGTATGCCAAGACCGCGGTTATGCTGAGCGCCACCGCCACCGCCAAAGCGGCTAAAACGGGACCGAAGGGTTTGGGTATCTTCAATAAGTTTTTGAGGTTTCCGGCCTTGCCGGCCAGCCCTTTGAATATGCCGCCGCCTCTCTTGGGCGCGGCAGTAGAACCGGGCGCTTTTACCCGGTTATTGACGGCCTGAAGGATGCGATCCAGATCGTCCTCTTCTTGCTGGCGAGGCGCTCCCTCATAACCCGGCATCTGCATCACCGGCGCGGAGGCTGGTGGCGCCGGTGATGAGTAGGGCTGGCCTTGCTGGCGAACCGGAATGGAATCTACAGCTTCGTGCGGAGCCGCGACTGGCGGCATCTGAGGTACCTCTGGGGCTGGCTGAATCGAAATGGGTACTTCAGGCGGACCGGCCGGTGTAGGGGCCGCATAAGCGGCGGGAGAGCCTTGGGGCTGCGCCGGGGCAGCGCTAGGGTGCACATCCTGCATTAAGTTCCCGGCTTGGGCGGCAGCCAAATTAGGGTTAAAGCGGGGATCCATTACTGCTTGGGCCTCGTGCCGACGGTACCAACGGTGCCGGCCGTTACTTTACCGGGGTTCTTGATTAGAAGCTGCCGCTCATCGCTAGCCGCCTTTCTTAGGCTGCTTAGATTGCTTTTGGCGGAGGCTACATCGGTTGCCAGCAGGGTCCTTAGCTTTCGGGTCTCAAGCAGGCTGGCGCGGAACCCAGCCGGATCTTTTTTACAGTCCACATTAACAGCGTCATCAATAGCCGCTTTGTAATTTCCGGCGTCAACGATATACGTATTTAGTGATATTACGAATTTATTCTGGGCATTGAGCAGTGCAGTGGCGTCCACTCCTTGGCTACTGAGGTTATCAACCAGGTAAGACAGCCGTTTAGCGAGGGCGCTATAGGCTTCCAGCCGTATGGCCGCCGCCTTTACGTCTTTGGTTTTAATGTCTGCCAGCGCGGTTTGAGCCAAGGTGCATTTAGCCGCGATGCTAGCATTCTGATCAGATGGCAGCTGGTCTTTATAGGCGATTTTTCGAGCGGCCAGCCGTTGGTCGATAGTCGTAGTGTCTTCCGGGCTGGCTGGAGTAACCAGCGTGGCTAAAACAGCGTTAGTGTCGGCATGGGCGCTGCCTGCCAGAATTGCCGCCGACAATAAAACAGCGGCGGCCATGGCGATCTTGTTTTTTACGATACTCTTTTTCATTTTATTGCTTTTGTACCACTGTAATTGTAGCATAAGCGGCAATGCGGACTCCTTAAGCCGTATGCCTTTGTCTGGTTTAATGGTTATATGAATTTTAACCAACAATTGGCGGAAGCAGGCCGACACCTATCAAAAAACGATGCCCGTCTGGCACCCATCATAAAAATGTCCGGCCCTTGCCGGATAACGCCGCACACTGATCATTATGGCGAGCTTGTGGGCAGTATTGTCGGCCAGCAGCTCAGCGTAAAAGCGGCAGCAACTATCTGGCAGCGCGTGCTGTCGATGTTTGGCGGCAAAATGCCAGCACCCGAGCAATTAATAAAAATTAGCGACCAAAAACTACGCGATGCCGGCCTTAGCTGGGCTAAGGTGGGCTATGTGAAGGATCTGGCTCAGCACATACTAGACAAACGCCTGGACCTGGATCACATCTCTACCATGCCCAACGACCAGCTTATCGAACAGCTGACGGCCGTGAAAGGCATCGGCGAATGGAGCGCCCACATGTTCATGATGTTTGGGTTGGGCCGGTTGGACATTTTGCCGGTTGGCGATCTGGGCATCCGTAAGGCCATTATGAATCTGTACGAACTTAAACAACTGCCGGATCCGGCAGCCGTCGTAACTATAGCTAACGAAAATAGCTGGCATCCTTATGAGTCGGTGGCCGCCTGGTATCTTTGGCAAAGCCTGGATAATAATCCCCAGAAGGTTTCCCGCCACGGCGCATAGATACTTAACTAGTCAAGTATTACAAGATTTGCTTCAATTCCTTAGCGGCTATGACCTGCTTAGCCACCGCTGCCCCAAGATCAAAACCAACCTGATTGTCTATATCAAAATGTATTCCCGCTTTAAGACGGGAATCCCTGGCTTCGACAGCCATCGCCTGCCAATCGCTGGTATGCGCCGGAACCATTGAGGCTAAAACATCCGCGGCGGCCTTGGATATCGTGGAATGGCCAGAGACATAACCCGGAAAATTTGGGTTATCCATAGCTGTTTTAATGCTTGGATCACGCATATTCGGCCTTGCTGTCCAGTAGGTGTACTTCACCTTCCAGCATTCCATGAATGAATCACTCAATGTCTGAGCCAGGATTGACTGGACGGCACTATAGGCCTTATCAGCAGCTAAAATGTCAGTGGGCAGCAAGCCGTAGGATGTCTTGTAAAGCTGGTTTTGCCAAATTCCAGAGGGCGTATCGGTTCCTGGTGTACCGCCCCAAAAATTAATCTTATTTATATCTTCGCCATTACTATTGGCGCTTGCGATTTGCACGATTTGCAGCTGGCGGATATCCTCGGCACTGCCGACTAAAGGTGGTGGTGGCACGGTAATGGGCACCGATACAATCCATCGCATCCAATCGCCTGCCCTAGGCGTAAAGGGATCTTTTTGAATTTTTTTTATCCATTTGCCTTCACCTATTGGGATAATCTTATCCCAGACAAGGTCATGACCATCAGCGGCATTCCGAGCCACGAGCTTAGCCGCCACCTGAGCTGTCGCTGCAGGCATATCTGCTGAGCCATACAGCTTCACATGGACATGATTGGCCAGCTGACTAAGTCGTTGGTCTATAGCGGCCTGGTTATCGGGGAAGAAAAGATTGAGCAGTTGGGCAGCAGCCGCCAGCGCACCGGCTTGTCCGTTCGTCTTAAGCCCAACATCATATGCACTAGCAACATAGGCATATTCTCTAGCTGCTTCGGTGGGAGCGGGTTTACTCATCCTAATCTGTTCCTCGGCCAGCATTAGTACGGACCGCGACAAGGGCATAGGTCTGGCCGCGGCTTGGACGACGGGGGCCGGTTGGTTTTTAACGAAAATATTTAGCAAAATTATAACCAAAAGGCCGACAGCTATCAGACCCGAACACACCAATACCAGCTGGCGGCGGCTCTTGTGCAAGCTTAGGAGCTTAGAATACGCCGAGCGGTACATAGTTAGAATACGATTGGAGTATCTGGCTGTCAGTCATCGGGCTGACCGTACCGTTATTTTGGTTATAGATTGTCGGAGTATCATAGCCTCCAAATCTCTGAGAAATTAACAGGAAATTAAGATTACCGTTGCTTCCCAGCTCACTAATCCCGAATTTTGCAGTGTATGACGGAGCGCCGTCATAAGGTGTTTGCTTGGACAGATTGGGCAGAGCGTTTGCCAGGGAGTTATTCAAAGTTAACTCTAAATCGGTCTCTAGCGGGCCGGGTGCTGAGGCGGTGTTGACGCTAAAGCTTGAGAGCTTGAACTCGATGGCATTGTTTACCACCTTACCGTCATAGTAGTTGGGCGAGCCATCCGCGTTCAAACTGACCAATGAATCGCTGTTGTAATTTACCTTTACTGTGTAAACATTAATGCCGGAGGGTACCGTGAAAGGCAAAGAGTAGTCGGTATACTTCATTGTGCCTGGGTCTACCTCGCGTCTGATGATATAGCCATGGTCACTGCCGCGGGAATGCTTGCCTTCCGTATTGCCCGCCAGGGGGCCCTGGGCATCTACTGGGTCGACATAGAAAACCAGCTTGTCATTCTCATTTACGGCGCTCAATATTATTTCTTTATCCCCTTGATCTTTGGTGAAGCTATTGCCACCGAAGTAGTTGTACTGGGCAGTCGCCATATTGAAGACTATGTAACTGTTGTACTTGTCGTCCGGGCTGGTTTTACCGTCGTCAATAAATATGTATTTTCCTTGAAGTAAGAATGTCGGCTTAGAAGAGCATGCTCCTGGCGCCCACATCGGGTCTTTGGCGATAGAATTTATTGTCCAACCGCTGTTTATTTTGTCTGCGGGGACTTTGGTGTCTTTGCCTAGTAGTGCCAGTACGAAGTGGCCGCCACTATTCTCGTGAGTGGCCACCACTAATTGAGCTGAATCGCCTTGGGTAATCTTGCTTTGTGCCAAGGATTCAAAAGCGTATTGGCCAGTGCCAATCAGTTGGCCTTTCTGAGTTTGGCCGACTACTTTCAGCTCTGAGTTTTTAATGTCACCCTTCTTTTTAAGAATGTCTACTAAGCTCTTTTGACCTGCTTTGCCGGTTTTACCGTTCGTCAATGCATAAGCCAAAACGCCTGAGTTGCCAAGTGTAACCAGAACTACCGCGGCTATAAGCAGCTTACGTCGGCCAAACATCAGTTGAACCTCATTGACTGTATTATGCCCGTGGTCTTAACGAGCATCGGGTTGGAATGATATGTATCTAAACTTATTTGACTGACACTAAGAGCCTGGCATTTGCTTAGGCAGCTGTTTATATATACGGATATGAAAGGGTTTATTGATTGATATTCTTTAGACTGGACTCTCTGTCCTTTGCTGTAAGCTAAATTGCCGCTTACAAAAAAGTAAGAGATAGAATCGGCTGGGTCAGAGCTGTATCTAGCGAAGCTTATATTGGTAGATTTCCGTTGGGCGTTCGTGGGGTTTGAGTATGTAATTGGTTCTGAAGGCGCAGAAGTTACCAGGCTGTCATCAATAAAGCTGCTCGGAGGGTACTTGGATGTTAGTTGTATTTGTACCGAGCCTTTCACCGTCCGTCCGCTGTCATCAATTATATCCGTAGTAGGCGATGAAATAGTTATCCATGTATTGCCGGCATCGCTATTGATGTGCCAATCGATCGGGTAATCAAACTCGAGATTGAGCGGCTGCGAGACGTAATGTTCAAGTTTGGTAGCTGGTGCATCTTTAATAGACGACGGATTTTGGGCGGCGGCGATAGGTTTCTGGGTCACGAGATTACTGGCTGCAGTTTGCGGGGCTGGCTTTTTTAAAAGTAAGGTGGCGCTGGCAGACCCCATCCCCAGGTTGAGCGCGACAACCAGCGCTGTGACAATGTTACGTTTTAAGTGACTGCTTGGGCGTTGTGTGGGTGGGGCATGCGTCGGCTCGTGGGAATGATGTGACTCCTCGCCTGGCAGGTTCGCCTCATGACCGGCAAATTCAGAATGAGAATCAACAGTAATATCCGCGGCTTCTGCAGTTGGTACATGGGCGTGGTTTTCTTCTTGTTCCGGCGGCATTTGGTGCTAGAGTCTTTAAATTATCTGGTTTTAACTATAAGCGTTTCGCAGGCTATTGCAACTAGCGATTGTCGCCGCTGCCGCCCAGCTTGCCTCTGGTTTGACGGCTGGCTAGCTTTTCCACGTTTGTCTGCGCAACTTCGCTAAGCCGGTAGCCCAAAAAGTCGGCCAATGTCGCAATATACCACAGCGTATCCCCCAGTTCTGCGGCCAGAGCCTCTTTATCCAGCCTTGCCGGATCGGCCATGTCATCCCGGTACCATTTTTTAATTTTGTCAGCTACTTCACCGGTTTCTCCCACCAAACCCAGCACTCTCTGCATTAGTTCGCTGCCTTCGTCGATTACCGTCGTCATGGCGCGGCTTTGATACTCATCCAATGTCATTCTAACCCCTTCTTTTTATCTATTTTAACAGCACCTTGGCGGATAACCTCTAGGGTATCACCTTGCACTTTGATGATGGTAGATACTTTTGAATCTATCTCACCCGCATCAACATAAAAATCGAGTTTATCCCCAAAAATTTCTCGAGCTTCTTCTACGGTATGCACAGTCTCCTGCCCCTCGAGGTTGGCGCTGGTGCTTATTAACGGTCCGGTCCGGTCGACAAGCCTTATAAGTTCTTCATTGTCCGGCAAGCGAACGGCTAAACTGCCGGTTCCAAGCTCTAGGTACTCCGGCGCAGCAGCCGGGCAAATAATACTCAGTGGACCCGGCCAGTATTTGAAAGCCGGCTCGGCGTCATTAATTGATATACCCAGCTCCTCCAGTTGAGAAATATCGGAAATCAATACTATAAAAGGCCTGTGGTAGCTGCGGCTTTTTATAGTATGGATCTTTTTCACCGCCAGTTTATTGGCAGCTAAAGCGGACAGTCCATAAACCGTATCGCTTGGCATAAAACCTATGCCGCCGTGCTTCAATATTTCGACAATACGGCTGTCAAATTCAGATGTTAGATAACTCACTCTGGATTATTTTACCAGGGTTAGAAATAGTAGTTGGTGTATTGATAGTCAGTAATTTTTAGCGGACTGCCGCCGTGCGTGCCGAGTATATAAAGTTCGCTGCCGGTTTTGGTGAGGATCAGGTACTTGTCGGTATACCAGCCAAACGGCAGATAATCGCTGAAGCTGGCAACGTTCTGGGTACCCCCGCTTTGGTCGCCGATTAGAAGAGTGTTCTTGCCGTCTCTTTGTTCCGTCCACAGGATATATTTGCCCGAAGGACTGGGGTAATACCCTTGAGTCCCGCTATAGAAGTCATTGGAGTTAATGTTTACCTGTTTGGGAGCACTGCCGATCGTATAGTCATAAAAACTGTCCGTACCGGCGTGCGGCTGCTGCCAAACATAAATGCTGTTGGCTGTGTGCTGGGAGTAATAAACAGTGTCAGAGGACGGGTAAGAAGCTGCCAATTTATAATCCTGGCCGTCAACGCCAATCACGTTGAGGCTATGTTCCTGGCCTTTTGCAGTGCCAGCTATAGCCCAGTTTTTAGCGTATATGACGTTGCCGCCAGATACGATGGTAGCCGCGTAGCTTTCGGCCGCAGTGCCGTCTTCATTATTGCTGCCCTTAGTCTGATCAAGCTGGGTGGTTTTGCCGGTAGCTGCATCATAGCTTTTTAGCTTGGCCTTGCCGGTTTGATAATCAGGCAGATCGGCCTGGGCGGCGGTGTAGATTAAATGACTCCCCGACCAGCCCTGCACCACGAAGTTAGCATTGCCTCCGTCCACATTGAGCAGCCGGTCATCGCCGGTAGAAAGAATATAAAGCTGAGGCGTGGCATCGGCCGAACTTCGCTTAATCACCAATGCTATATATTTCCAGTCCGGCGACTGCGATATGAAGGACGAAGCCACCTGTTCGTACCCCGTACCGGCCAGCACCGTCTCTGTGCTCGATCCGTCCAGATTGGCCTTCATAAGATCCAGTTTGCCGGTGCGTTTAGAGAAAAAGTAAATTTTCCCAGCGGGCACCAGCTTTATTTTTGTAGCTGCCGGTTGTTGGGCGTCCGCGTTTACGGTGAACTGCCCATCGTTATAGCCTTCCAGCTTGGCTACGGCTTTTTGCTCATTCAGTCCGGCCGGCACCACAACCGTGGCGTCGCCCTTGCTGTCGGTTTTGGCATTAGTATCGGCAATCGTGATAGTGGCGCCGGCTAGGGGCTTGTCGTCAACGTAGTCAGTGACATGAACCGGAACTTGACGGCCGGTAGCGATCAAGCTGACGCGGGACGGATTTTTTGGCGCAAGTATAGGTGAAAAAATATCAATTGGCTGGTCTTTGTAATACTTTTTAGAGATGACTGCCGGGTGGTGACCAGCTTTTAGCTTAGGTAGTACGGCTTTGCCTTCGGCATTGGTAATCAAAGTTTGGCCGGCATAACTTACTGCAGCACCACTTACCGGGGTGTTGGTTTTAGAATCTTTGATCTCGACTGTTAGGTCTTTTTTGATCACAAGCGCCGCGGCGTGATAACGGCTCCAAGGAATAGCCGCCAAAACCAATATTGCCAATAGAATACTGGCTGGGATTGTCCATTTTTTTCTGGCCAAATACCACCGCCATGCAGCTACGTAAAAGGCTGGCTTTTCCGCCAACACAGCTACCGGCTCGGATTCCTCCGGCGGACGGGCAACTTGCTCTTCAGGTGCCGGCTGCACCGGCAAATTTAATTCATCTGGTTTTTGTTCATCATCCATAAAAAGTATTTCGCTATAGCTTAACTATAGGGTCAAACCACTGTTTTGCCAATAAACCTATTCGTAGAAGACTGGCTCGGCCAGACGCGGCACGATGACTGTACCTATAGGTTCTGATGTTTTATTAAACCGCGGGTCGCGGCGCATAACCTCTGCCAGGTTGAGCGCTCCGCCGTCCCGGTAAACTAAGATTGATAGGTCTGAATCAGCAAGCTGCTCCAAGCTTTGACGGTCCACAATCTTAAACCTGACATAATCGCCAAGCATATAATCGGCGCCTACCCGCATGTATAGTTTGGCTGGCTCCTCTCCTTCCCCAACCTTCCGTGGGTCTTTGTCGCAGACACCGTCTACGTTGGCCGTGCCCTTATATATTGTGACCGGGCCGCTAAAGATGGTTTTATAGTCCTTCGCGTAGAAGACTACGGCACTGTCGGTGGTTTTGTTATCTTCGCCGGTGCCGCCGGCTATTAAAACGATTTTCCCGACTTGATGAGCCTTATGGGCGCTAGCCGCCGAATATTCTTCCAGGCTGTAGCTCTTATCGCGGAGGCCCATGTTCTGGGCAAGCATTATAACGTGCGGTATTTTAAGCCTCGTAAGAGTCGCGGCTATCGCCAATGTATTCTGGATGGTGGCCAACCGGCCATTGCCGTCCGCTGTACCCCCGAATATTTCCCGTGTTACAGCGCCGCGGGCGATATTGCCTCCGCCGGGTATAAACGTCAAACCACATATGCCAAGTTCTTCCCGAACGGCGTAGGCTTCTGCAATACTATGTCCTACATTATTAACGGCGTCTACATTCCAGCCTTGCGCCCCCGGATTGCCCTGTGCCAGTAGCTCTCCTGACAATTTCGCTAATACCACCCGACCTTCAGGTTTGCTCATTATTGACGCAAAAATACCATTATTCCTAAGTTTGCGTCAAACAGCTTCTGCAATTCTATGTAATGGAGAAGGACTCGAGCATGGTCTTTAGCGGTCCGGAGAAGCTGGTGTCGTACCATTGGCTGTCCGGAATACTCATGCTGGTGCCGGCTTTATTTAGAAAAGTTACACTGATTACCGGATCAACCTTGGTTATATCAACTAGCGGAATAGCCTGGGCTTTTTGGTAGCCGTTATCTCCGGTGATGTAGACACCATCAAGGGCACCGGTTGAAGTAGTGGAGGCGTACTGCAAAAAACTGATATAAGTAGAGCCGCGCTGAGTCTGAGCAGGCTTGGTATAAGCGATTTTATCGGAAGCGCGGGTGGCGGTAGCATTGCCTTTATCGAACTCTGTGAGCTTCTGCGTCTTATCGCGGATGGTCAGGATTATGTTGCCTTCTACTGTTTGGCCGGTGGCGTTCTTTAAGTTCAATGAAGGAGATTTTACAGTCATTATTCCGCCGCCGTTATCCGTTACTGTCCAGTCTTGGGGATAGGAAAAAGTTAGGTAGAAGTTGCTGGACGAATAGCTTTTAGTGGTCGCGGCTATCTGGCCCGCGGCTTTGGCGGGCGTCTGCGAGGCGGTGTTTTGACTGGTAGTTTTAGTAACCGGCTTTGGTTTGAGGGCAAACCAGTAAACACCGGCCGCAATGGCTGCTAGCAGAATCGCAATAAGCACATATTTCGGCCATCGTTTCTTTGGCTTTTTCCAGTAGTCGGGGCCGGCGGTTTCTCTTGGCGGCGTTGATGGTTTCTGCGGCGGCGGTTGATTTTCAAATGCTTGCGGGTCCATAAGCCAATTTTACTCTTACTTTAGGTTTTTGTTGATTTTTTTGCTACACTCCGCTTATGCTTATCCATAATAAAAATCAAAAGCCGGTATCCGGCTTTGCACACCCCCTATTTCTATTAATTTTTGTAGTCGTACTAGCTGTGGTCGGTTTTGCCGGTTATCGAGTGGTGAATGGCGGCAAAAGTAAAAATTCGGCCACCCCTCAAAGTAAGAGCACGCAAGCCAGCATTGCCGGGCTGCCCCAAGTTGACGGAGCTGCAGATTGCAGCACTGGCAAACAGCTATTCACTACGGCACTTATGCCAGCCGATAAGATTAGTACCATTATTCCCCTTGGCAATTTTGCGCCGCCAGGGCACATTAACCCTACCGCGCACATGTATTACAACTACATCAACGCAGCTTCCTCCAAAACCACTATGTACTCACCAGCCGATATGATAGTGACTAGGGTTACTCTGTTTGATAACGGTAGCGCGACTACGCCGTTCGACTCTTACAGAATAGACTTTGCACTCTGCAATCAGGTGCGCGGCTATTTCATCCACGTTATTACCATAAACGATAAATTAAAAGCGGCCTTTACGCAGCCCTACGACCAAACTCAAACCAGCGATGTTGGAGCCGCTAATCCCGATCATACCTACAGCAAATCGGTAAACATTAAGTTAAAGGCCGGCGAAATGCTGGGTACCGGCGGCGGCACCCCTTACCTACCCGGCGGCGTAGACGTTGGCTTGAGCGATTACCGCAACCCTGTGCCTACTTTAGCTAACCCCGCCCGCTGGACGCTGGATTCGCATTATGTTTGCTCGCTTGATTACTTCCCCGCCGGCATCAGCACGGCTCTTTACGCTAAGATAGGCGACTACAACGGTTTAAGAAACCCTGGCGATCCTAAGTGCGGCGAAGTCTACCCGGACAAGCCGGGCACTGCTCAAGGAGTATGGTTCGAAAAAGGAGTAGCTGGTCCAACTGCATTAGGGCCCGTTGAGGCTGCACTAACATTGGGATCAAATAATTTTAACCATAGCCAGCAGGTCTTCTCGATGGGGAACGATCTGCAGAAGCTAGGCCTCACTACCGGTGCGGTTTACGGGTTCACTCCCACCGGCTCCGGTCAACGCGACCGCAACTTTGCCCAAGTTACCGATAACCAAGTTTACTGTTACCAAACGACTAATCTCAACGACTCTACCGCACCCAAACAAGCCATCCTGGTCCAGCTGTTGGATAAAACGACTCTACGGGTAGCCAAACTTGGTGCTGCTTGCGGCAACAGTCCGTGGCAGATGGCAGCCTCGTACATAGATTACGTCCGCTAATACTTAGTTTGTTAGGCATTTGGCCTTAGTGGATAGTTTTGCCCTCGGCCAGCATATCGATGTATTTATTGGTTAGCCTTTCCTTTGTTTCCGGGCGCTTGGCCTGGTGCAGACGCCAAGCAATCGCGTACTTATTGCCCTTGCTGATAGTTTCAAAGAAGTCTTTGGCCTTCTTGTTCTTTTCCAGAGCCTTTAGAAAGTAGTCCTGCATTTGTGTAGCGCTAGGCGATGCATAGGCGGCAGTCCAACGTCCGTCGGCTTTGGCTGCTTCCACTTGTGCCAAACCGGATGGTTTCAGTTTACCGGCGGCCATTAAAGCTTCTATCTTCTCTACGTTAATTCTAGACCAGATACTTTTTGAGCGCCGTGGCGTAAATTTTTGTAAGTAGAATTTTTCATCATAGGTTTTTGCCTGACTGTCTATCCAGCCGTAGCACAGCGCTTCTTCCAGCGCCTCCTTGTAGTTCAACGTAGTCTCGCCTGAATTCTTTTTGGCAAACTTCAACCAAACCCCATTGGAACTTGAGCAGTTTTTATCCAGCCACTTTTGCCAATCTATCTGTGAGCCAAGCTGCAAAATCGGATAATCATCCGCTGCTACCTCAATCATATTTCCATTGTATGACTAATCTGCGGCATTACCGAATGTAGGTACTAGCCAAACCTAATCTCTAAGTTTTCTGGGTCTGATCGAGCATAAGAGATGGCATCCTGCACACTTTCAGAAGCACTATATATAGCTCTGACTTTCTGCACCGCCTGGTACTGATTAAAAATTTCTGGCTCCCGCCGTCGGATAATCCATCGACCAAGCCGGCCAGATTGCTCATACCGATGCGCACCTTCCCGATTCCTATCAATAATAGACGATAGGGCCAGAGACGGATTCCTTAGTCTATCGCGAGCTCGTTTGCGTGGATCGTACTCATTCATCTTTATGGGCTTAGGCGGTTGATGTCGCGGGGGAAGAGAGTAGCTTCTTTGACGTTGGCCAAGTTCAAAAACTTTTCGGTCAGGCGCTCGCTGCCCATGCCGAAGCCGCCGTGCGGCGGCATGCCAGCCTGCATAGCCATCAGCAGAGGTTTGAAGCCCGGATCTTCCGGATCGCCGCCGGCTTTTTCTACCAGCTGTTTTTTGACGACTTCGTATATGTTCTCGCGCATAGAGCCGGTGGCGATTTCTACTCCGCGGAACAATAGGTCGATGCGATCGGCCAACTCCGGATTGCCAGCTTGGGCTTTGTGATAAAACTTCATTTCGCTGGCGGGCCAATCCGTTACAAAAACTGCCTCGGAGCCTAAGTTCTTTTTAGCGTAGTCGCAGGCCCAGCGCTCTTCATCAGGCCGTAGGTCTTTTTCACCCACGGAGTTCTCGCCGGTTTGCTTGGAGTATTTCTCGTGGATTTCGGCCATGCTCATAGACGGAACCTTCTCAGTTAAGACAGGCTTTGTGGCATTAAGAGTTTTAAGCTCCACTTCGTTATGTTCCCAAATATAGTCGTTAACGAAGTTCAGCAGGCCGCTCAAAACGTCTTTGAGCCCTTCAATATCTATGAAGCCCAGCTCGGCATCTATCGATGTATATTCGGTCATGTGGCGAGTAGTAGCAGAGGGCTCTGCCCGGTAAACCGGAGCAATCTCAAACACGCGCTCGAATGGGCCCACAAGCATCTGTTTGTAAAACTGCGGGCTCTGGGCCAGCGTGGCTTCTTTGCCAAAATAATCAATTTTGAAGACCTCGGCTCCGCCCTCTGTCGCAGCGGCCAACAGCTTCGGCGTGTTGATTTCTGTGAATTCTTGAGAATAAAAATATTCGCGCAACGCTCGCTGGATGGCGGCCCTAACCTTAAAAATAGCTGTTTCCTGCAGGTTGCGCAGGCCGATTGGCCGGTACTCGAAAAGTGTATCCAGGTTTTCCGGCTTGTGGCTGAGGGGCTTGTCGATTTCAATAGGGAGCTCATCCGTTACCGGTACAAGCACCTTGATTTTAGGGTCGCGGATTTCAGAGCCACCCGGTGCGCGGGATTCTTCAAAGACCGTGCCGGTAACTTCCAGCACTGTGCCAATCTGTAGGCCGCGCAATTTCTCGACTTCGTCCTTATTTTCAACAGCTACCTGGATAAGACCGCCGCGATCGCGGATGTTGATAAAGTTAAGGCCGCCAAGTAATCGCTTCTTATGCAGCCAGCCTTGCACCAAAATTTCCTTGCCGACGTTTTTGCCAACATCTCGCGTAAGAGTTCGTTCCATATCGGAACTATTCTACCACTGTTTGAGCTGTTTGCTCAGAGGTTTTTATGTGCTGATGGGCAGCATGGTCGCGGGAAGCTTCTAATCCGGCCACAGCACGTAGATCATCGTAGCGGTCAAATTCGTCTACTACGGGTGCGCCGAGTATTTGCTCCAGCACATCCTCGATGCTCAAAATTCCCACCACTTCTTCGAAATTATTAACGACCGCGAACTGGTGGTGGTGCGTTTTCAAGAAAGCCGCCAGGGCGTCGCGCAGGTTTTGGGCCTCATTAATGTAATAGGCTTTTTTTTGCATCAGCTCTCGCACCCGGCCACTGCCCTCATAACCGATCAGATCCCTCAAAAATAAGGTGCCGATAATATCGGGGTTGGCGCTTTTGCTTGTGCCCGTTTTGACGACCGGGAATCTGCTAAAGCCCGTCTGATGCAGCTCGTCCATCAGCAGCGGCCCTATCTGCTCGTCTTCAACAACCAGGCGCACCACCCTCAGCGGAGTCATCACATCACCGACTTTTTTATCACCAAACGTCAGGGCATTGAATGCCATTTTGAGTTCCGTCTCCGATATCCGGTTATCCCGCTGGCGGTTTTGGGAAGTAAGAAATTCCAGCAAGTCCTCCTTCTCGTAGATTTTAGAGGCGGTTGGCAAAGGTGCGGAACTTTTGCTGACAAGTCTTCGCAGAACCGGTTGTAGGTAGAACATTTTCCAAGCCACTAGCGGGGCGATCGCAGCTGCCCACGTCCAGACGAAGCCGCGGGTATCGGTTGGCTGCCAGCCACGCAACGCGTATGCCAGCACGGCTACATAAATAAGCGCCAAAAGCCACGAACTGGAGATCGCCATTACGAATATAAGGGCAGCGGATAGCGATCCGTAAAGCCAGAGCAGTAAGTGCAGAGACTTGCCGTAAGCCGCCATTTTATAGATAGCAACAGCTTTTTTATCGTGGCCGCCTCGAGCCCGCCTTTTTAACTCTTTGAGTGTCAGTATACCCAGAGCTTTATCCGTAATAATAACGCTGGCAAGGATGAAAAAAAGTACCAGATAAATTAAAATCCTCATCGTACCTAAACTTTAGCATAATGATCATGTGTTAAATAACCCCTTTACAAAGACGTGGGCAAGGAGTAAATTTAAAAACTGTTGCCAGAAAATAGATAGGTGCTACTCAATAATCATAGTGTCTTAAGGGAATACCTGTTCAATATGTCAGAAAACTTATTAGAGGAGCAGTATCGCCCTCCAAATACATTCGAGCCAAGAGTTTTAGGAGCTCTTACTATCGTTGGATTAGAAAAGGAAGATGAAATGAATGAAATGATGATACCGGAAGCTGATGAAGAAATTGTCTCAACGCTCGTAAGCCGCCCTGAAGGGCTGTTGATGTTGGGCTGCGGTGACGACAGAGGAGTGTCTCATGCCTCACGCAAGCAACTTGAAGAAAAGGAGGGTTTACCAGCCGACCAGCCTCATCTGCGGTACTTTGGTGGAGCTCCTGGGCTTACCAGAATGGCTATAACGACTTTTATCTCTCAATACGGCTTAAGACGGTTAGATAAATTAACCCAGGGTAAAGATTTCCTGGCTTTCAGCGAAGAATTTAATAATCTTGCAGCTCATAATGCCAATGTAATATTAACTGCTCACAGCGCAGTCCAAAATGAACTTAATGATTCTGAACTGAATCCTCTTTCTACCGCACCACTGGCGTGCGCTTATGCTTTAAACATGGGTGAAGTAAGCCACATAGCCGGATACAATAGCGATGTAAGAAAATTAAGTGCGGCCGAATTCAAATCACTATTCGGTCCTCATGCCGTGCCTGAAAATATTGATATCGCTGCCGAAGCGAATCGACAATTTTCTAAAACTGAATTAGGGGAACAGCCGCGCAAATTCTCTATAACTCGCACTAACCTACTGACCATGGGCACCCCCACAATGCTCCTAAAAGGAGATCACGCTAAAAGTCACGAAACTTTTTTACTGGCTAATTTTTCGCTAGACAGGTTGACCGATCCGGACGCTGCCGTAGAAGCCGGACGCCCCTATTATGGTATTGATTTTACGCACACAGCCGAAGTAATAATGAAGAGTTTACCTGATCAAAAATTGGATCCAGAACTGTTACTCGCAAATATGATGCTTGATGTGGCTGCTACACGTGCCGCACTAGCTGCCCATGACGGACCAGCCAATCCTGGGCGTATTAGTCTTGTCCGATATGGTGACCCAGAGGAAGCCCTTGAGTACCTTCGGACTCTAAACGGTTAAATGTTATGATTAAATCACTGTTTTAAGGGAGATTCCATGGATAAACGTTTTATGAGTATTCTGGGTGCGATCGTCATCATATTTGTAGCTTTTTTTATAGTCGCTAAAGGTTCAGGCACCAAGAATTCCCCAAGCCCCGACTCCAGAGCCACACCAACCAGCCACATAGAAGGTAACGGCAGCAAGAACGTAACGCTAGTGGAATATGGGGATTACCAGTGCCCGATCTGCGGTATCTATTACCAGCCGCTGAAGGCAGTAGCTGCCCAATTTAATAACGAGATTCACTTCCAGTTCCGTAACTTACCCCTGACTTCCGTCCATCCTAACGCTTTTGCCGCAGCCCGGGCCGCCGAGGCCGCCGGGATGCAGAACAAGTACTGGGAAATGCACGATCTACTGTACCAGAATCAGTCTGACTGGTCCGTATCTTCTTCGCCGCTGACTATTTTCCAGGGATATGCCAGCACTTTGGGCCTAGATACCGCCAAATTTAAGAGCGACTATGCCAGCAGTAAAGTAAACGACTCCATCAATGCTGATCTAGCAGCCTTTAATAAGACCGGCCAGCAAATGGCCACACCCACCTTTTTCTTAGACGGCCAGTATCTGCCAAACGCCAATGTTAGCGATTCGCGGACCGGTCAGCCCAGCGTCGATAAGTTCGCCGCCGTCCTTCAGGCTGAAATAAATAAGAAGAAATAGTTTCCGCGCGTTTAGTAGATCAGAAACTTCTGCCACTGAGCCCGCTTAACCCTAACCGATACTTTGTAAGCTGGCGTCTGTTTGACCAGTACTTTAATAGGCATGAGTGCCTCCCTTTTTTGTTTTTTTGATTTTTGTTTACCCTGCCTGGGACCCTAACCCCAAAACTTCAACAATACTCATATAGTGTCAGAGGGGGTCTTTCCTTGTCAATCATAATTCTTATGTATATTGTGTAAGGCAGGATAGAATACAGATAATGGCAAACAAAAAAGTCGAGAAGGACTTGATAGAGAGAATTGCTGAGGCACCGGCGGCGGCCCTTGATAGTACCCTCACCAAGACCGGAGAAGTGGCCCGGAATCTACCCTCCAATAAGACTGTAAAAAAGACACGCCAGTACTGGAACATCCTCGGCCCGGGATTGACGACCGGCGCATCCGATGACGACCCGTCAGGCATCGCAACTTACTCCCAAACCGGCGCCCAATACGGCTTCCAGTTGCTGTGGATGAGCGTTATAACCTTTCCTCTGATGGCTGTCGTTCAGGAAATGTGCGCCCGCATCGGCCTGGTTACCGGCCGTGGGTTGGCAAGCAACATCCGGACTAATTTTTCAAAACGAACCTTATATATATGTACGGCCCTGTTATTCGCCGCCAATGCCTTTAACATCGGGGCCGATCTTGGGGCGATGGCTAAAGGCGTGCAGCTGCTAAACCACCACGCCAACTATGCCCTGCTGGTTATCGGCTTTGCCCTGCTGATGCTGCTGCTGCAAATCTTTATGCCCTACGCAAAATACGCCCACTACTTAAAATGGCTGGCCATGGTTCTGCTGGCCTACATTGCATCAGCCATCCTGGCGCATTTGAACTGGGGCCACGTTTTGCATAAAGCTATTACACCCTCCGTTCATTTCCATAAGGATCAGATTCTGCTGATATGCGCCATCCTGGGGACCACTATTTCTCCATACCTGTTCTTTTGGCAAACCTCCCAAGAAGTCGAGGCCCAGATCCTAGACGGCAAAAAAACCATCGCCTCCCGGGAAGGAGCCGACAAGAAGGAAATCCATGGCATGCGCATAGACGTCTGGAGCGGCATGCTGCTATCTAACCTGGTTATGTTCTTTATTATCGCCGCCTGCGGGGCCATACTTTTCCCGGCCGGCATAACCCACATAACTACCGCCGCTGACGCCGCTGAGGCTCTGCGCCCATTTGCCGGGCAGGCCACTTACTTCCTATTCGCCATTGGTATCATCGGCACCGGTTTGCTGGCCATCCCGGTTCTTGCCGGCTCCAGCAGCTACGCCATCAGTGAGGCCTTCAAATGGAAGGAAGGCTTATACCGTAACCTAAAGCAGGCCCATGCTTTTTATGGCACCATCATTCTATCCATGATGGTCGGCCTAGCCCTAAATTTTGTCGGGCTGGATCCAATTAAGGCGCTGATTTACTCGGCAGTCGTAAACGGCATCGTAGCCCCAGTTGTCTTAACCTTGATTGTTTTGATCAGCAGCAATAAAAAAGTTATGGGCGGATGGGTTAACGCCCGCGGCACCACTATCCTGGGCTGGATAATAACGGGGATTATGGCGGTTGCCGGCATAGGCGCTATTTATTCAATGTTTTAAGCTTATACGCTTTCAATGTAAAATGAAGTAAATGGGTCAAACACAAAAACAAGCCTCAGGCTTGGATGCTGTACAAGGCACCGGCGAAGCTCGGACTGAGCCGTATATTAAATACGGCGAAGGAGAACTGGAGCCGGTAATGCAATACGGCGCCTGTGGGTTACGCAATGGATAATGTGTTCCCGGGACTAAGTCTGATAATAGTAATGGGCGCTGCAATCGCCCTGCTGATGCGCCTTATCGGCCAGCCCCTCATCATCGGTCATATCCTCACCGGTATTATTGTCGGACCAACTCTACTGCACCTGACCAAATCACCGGAGACCCTGACGCTATTTTCTGACCTTGGCATTGCCCTGCTGCTATTTATCATCGGTTTAGGCCTTAACCCGCAGATAATGCGCGAGGTTAGCGGCACAGCTTCAGCCGTAGGTATTATCCAGATTGGAGTCATTACTTTCCTGGGGTGGTTGGCTGGCACGTCGCTTGGATTATCCAGTACCAGTGCGCTTTTCCTGGGCGCTTGCCTGGCTATTTCCAGTACGATAATTATCCTGAAAGTGCTGGGCGATAAACATGAACAAGCCAGGTTGTACGGCAAAATCGCCATCAGCGTCTCCTTAGTTCAGGACCTGGTCGCCATAATCCTGGTCGTGGTTACATCGGCCGGAAATGACAAGACGCTGGCGCTAGGCTCGGCTTTGGGGTTAGCCTTCAAGGGCGTGATTCTAGCCTTTTTGCTTTTTTGGGCCAGCAATCGGCTGCTGCCGCAGTATCAGAAGCTTATTTCCGGCAGCCAGGAATTTCTATTTTTATTCGCCATTGCCTGGGGACTGGGGAGCGCCACGCTTTTCCAAAAAATCGGTTTAAGTAGCGAGATCGGCGCGCTGCTGGCCGGAATCTGCTTAGCTACCCAGCCTTACGCCCAAGAAGTTGCCTCCCGGCTGCGTCCGCTTAGGGACTTTTTTGTCATCGTCTTCTTTATCGCTCTTGGCGCCAACTTAAGCCTTGGCCAGCTGGGCACCATGTTCCCGATTCTGATTGTCTCCGCCCTGATCGCCATCATCGCTAAACCGCTGGTTGCCATGGCCGTTTTGGGCTACTTAGGATACACCAAACGAACCGGCTTTAAAGCCTCAGTGGCGCTGGCGCAAGTTAGCGAGTTCTCGATCGTGTTAATACTGCTGGCTCAAAAGCGCGGCTTTATAGATAGCAACCTGGTCACGGCCGTAACCTTCGTGGCCCTTTGCTCGATTGCCGTGTCTGCATACTTAATGCTCTTCAGCGACCGCATCTACGCCTTCTTCGAGCGGTACCTGAATGTTTTTGAACGTAAACATACCCACGGCGAAGCGCGGGCTCCAGGTAACTACGAGATGATCCTGTTTGGCTACCAGAAGGGCGGCCACGAGTTCATCAACGTCTTCAAACAGATGAGCAAAAGCTTTGTGGTTATTGATTACGATCCGGAGGTTATTGAAGTTTTAGAGGGTAGGAAGATAGCCCACATCTTCGGTGACGCCACGGACGTAGAGCTGCTGGAAGAGGCCAATGTCAATAAAGCCAAACTGATAGTTTCCACCGTGACTGATTTCGAAGTTAATTCTTTCCTGCTCAACTTCCTGGATCGTAAGAACTCCGACTCCGTTGTAATTACGCAGGCCGATAATCCTAAGCAGGCGGCGGCACTTTATGACCTGGGCGCCAGTTACGTAATCTTGCCGCACTTTATCGGTGGCGAGAAAATCGGCGCCTTCGTTAAAACTTCGGGCCTGAGTAAGAGCAATTTCAAGAAATTCCGGGAGGCCCATATCAAGCAGCTGAAACGCCAGCACCATATCGAGCAAAAAGAAGAAGAGCATAAAAAATTAGGCCGGGCGATAGTTAGCAGCATGGCCGCTTTAGCGCACACCAAATCCTAAGCTATTTTTTGCAGTTCCTTGGACTTTCTTTCCTGTTCTTTATGTTTGATTTCGGACTCTTTGCGCGCCAAGTCTAAGGATATAATGCCAGGTTTTTCGGTCACCTTGCTTTTCTCCGCCAGCATATCTTTGTAATAAGACTTCCCCGACTTTTTATCAAAATTAAGTTTGCATGCAGTGCAGTGCAGGATTTTATCCTTATGAAAAAGCTCCTCAGGTAAATCGACGGTTTTCTTACAGCCGGGACATTGCTGGCACTTAGTGGGATCCCGGTTATAGACCTTTTGAAGCATAGCCAGTTCGCCTTGGGCGGCCTTCCCCATAGCTTCCGGGCAGACACCCTGGTAGCGGATACCTGCCTCTTTGGCCGCCATTCCGTAATTGCCTGCGGCAGAATACACGCTGTCCATTCCGGGCGCCCGGGCAAGAGCCCGTAAATTTTCCTCGGAGGCCTGGTTTAGAGTGGCCGCTATATACTGCAAGGCTCCGTCAAGTAAGCCTCGCGCCGAGTCGGCAGTCAGTTTCTGTGCGGCTTCCAGTGGCAGACCGATCTGTAGCTTACTGTTGAAATTAATAATATCCGGCGTGACATATCCTCCACTTTCCCCCAATCGTGCCAGTGCTTCCGTATAAATGCTCCTCAGCTGCTTTTGTTCACGGACAATCTCCATATCGTCCTTTAGATTCTTCCGTTCCTTGGCGTCTAAGCCAAAAATGTACTCGCGGGCCGGATTGCGCTGGGCCAACATTTGGTCATAGGCGTTTATGTAGTACTCGATAAACCCTCGGAAATCACCTTGTTCGGGTGAGTAGGCATACATATGGTCTAGCACTTCAAGGGGCGTGTTCAGATCCGCACCGTAAACCCCCATTTCTTTATGGAGGTCGTTAAATAACGAGACGCTGGCGTTATGCAGCGTTACGACATGCTCCGTTAATTCCTCATCGTTCACCTTCTCGTATATCCGGACGATGGTATAACGCTCGTTATCCGCCAGATCAAGAGATTCGGCTATAAAAGCGTCGCCTGGCCTCGCCCCAGGAAACCACCCAGCTAATCTTTTTGGTTCCTGCGCTTCAATTTTGGCTCTTTTGTACTCATCGATGTCGACGATCTTTTGGCTACCAAACTTCTTCTCGGTTATGGCCGTCATTATATTCATCGAGAAATTACCTTCTTTTGATAAAAAATCATTGCCCGTGAACCTAAAATTAACGCTGTTAATAAATTTGGGTTTGATAAACCGCTCCGCGCAATCGGTAATCACATCTTCCTCAATATAAGAAAGGGTTGCTTCACCGCCGCTTAAGTATTGATCCAGGTGGGCTAGCGGGTCATTAACGCCAATATCTTCCTTGGAAAAGCCAAACAGGGCAATACCACCGACGCGTTCGGCTAAGTATTGATCCCTTGTCTCCTCATATGGTTTTGTTTTTTCCGCCTGCACTAAAAAACCTCTCATCCGGAAGGAGAAGAGGTGTGAGAAACGAAAGAACTTCACCACTCTCCTGCTCGGGAGTTATTGTTGGTTATCGCTGTCATCGGACTTCCCCTGCGGGTTACCGTTGCGGCACAGTCCTGGATTTTCACCAGGTTCCAGCAAATAATTTGTTAACGTACACAGATATTACCATGGACTGCTAAGATGATCTGTAGTACTTTTTTCACTAGCTAAGATGTGCAAAATATGGTTAAATAACGCAAATATAGATGAGCACCCCCATTTCCCCTGAGCTCTTATCTGAAGAGCAGCAATTGCATGCCAGCTATAATGGTTGGTCGGCTGACTTTGAAGCCAGGCCCGATAACGGCCTGGTAGCCATAGAGTACGATACCGACCTCTATCCTGAGCAGTCCATATTAGTGGCTAGAAGTGATGCCGAGCATATTTACCCATGGCTGCCGGATAACGTCTTCCATGCAGCCTTGCAGTATAAAGTAGGGAAATCTTTGGGCAAGCTAAGTTCGAGCCGATTAATTAACCAAGTTGACGGCCAATTAACCGCCCAGCGGTTTGTTAACCAGTTCCGCAACCAAGAGACATCAGCGATCGACCCCACCCCACTGATCCAATCTCTCAGGGAAGCGCAGCTAGAAGGGCAAAATACTGCTGTTCTAAGCCCCCACTTCAAATTATCAGAATTAGCCTACTTGAAAGGCCTTAGGTTTGTGGCTAAGCGAGATCGCCCGAACATAGACAAGAGCGGGGCTATCTTGAATAAAGCCATTAGCCGCGTGGCTTACGCAAGCGGCGGAAAAGGAAAACCGAAACCAGTCAAAAAGCACTTTACCCCTATGGGTCGTGGCTACTGGTCGGCCCCTAAGACCGAAAGTTCTTTATTTTGGGGAGTGCCAGAACGGCCTTCCCGCCGGGTTAATGCTTCTATGCTTGGGGCACTTATCAAACAAGATATGAAAGATGGCGGCATGGAAGTTGACATTGCCCCCACCGGCAGCGAAATTAAACCGCAGCGTGAGGGCAAAAAAATCACTCACTACGAAATACCATTTATTGATATTGCCGCAGCCGGGCTCATGACCAGGTTTGATAATATCCTGACTAACTCTTTGGTTCGCAACCCGGATTCCGGAGAATACACACTCTACATCGGCCAGCTGAAGAGCGTCAGCGAGCTGAAGAAAACCATGAGCGACGAAGAGATTGTTAGATCTGTTTTTGAAGATATGCGCGTTGCCGTTGAAGGCATGGTGCAGAAACCCGTCAAATATAAAGGCATCGGCTCTATCGCAACCTTAGTAGCGGCCCAAGCGGCCTAACTTAAAATGGGTGGGCAAGAGTTTATTTTTCAAAGAGCTGAGCCGCCGAATACTTGTCTTGGAGGGTTACCTTTTGATGAATGCGAAAACACGACGTCAATGCTGGCAGGCAGCACCGATTTTATCCCCGACAAAGTCCAAGGGAGCCATGAAGATCCGCGGTGGAACCATCTCGTATTTTTATCAAGAAAGTGCGGAGAGTGCGCACTTTCTTGCCAAATTGCCGTGCAAATCAAGGACCGTAAACAAACCGGATTTGTCCGATTATCTTCTACCACATAGCTTATTTAGCGTGGAAGGTGCTTAAGATGTTAGATATGACCCCAAAATCCGGGTTGTAGTTATTATCCTGATACAAAAAGAAGAATTTATGAGTACCGTTATTGCCTTTTAGCACGACAGTGTTAATACCATCCGGGCTGCTGGTACCGACTACCTGGTGATTCTGGTTGCCGTAATCACACAAGAAGCTGACTTGCTGCCACTTGGACGGCGCCGCTATCGTTCCGCTGGTGTTGGTTTTGGTTTGGCCGGTAGTAGTAAAATCTGCACAGTTACCTGACATTTGGCCTATTTGGACCACGTCTGCCGCCCCGCTTACCGGCAATAAGTAGTTAACGGCATAGTCCTCCGGGATAGTGTCCTGATAAACCCTAAACCACCGCCCCGCATAACGGCTATCAGCAAACTGCCACTGCCAGGCGTGGTAGCGGGCATCCCAATCCTTGCTGGATAGCTTCCACTTCCCTGGCAGGACGAATAGGAATGCCGCTTCATCAACCGGAGTATTTACATCGCTGCCTTTGACTGAACTTATTAATGGCTTATCGTTGTTCTTTAAGGAGTTCTTAGGACCGGCTTTGACGATAAGCACATAGTACGCGCTGGCCAGCAGCAAAATTATGACGACTATTATTATAAATAGGGGTAGTCTGCTTAGCCTATATATTGGTTTTCCGTGTTTGTACATTTGCTGATTTATATGCCTTATTATAGCCGGGTTTGACGCTAACCTAAGGCGTAACCTATAATCAATCTGTTAATCGACGGTCCGGGGTAGCTCAGCGGTAGAGCGGGTGGCTGTTAACCACTAGGTCGCTGGTTCGAATCCAGTCCCCGGAGCCATGAAAAAAGCAGGAGCTTAAAGTTTCTGCTTTTTTCATGCTTTGCAGCCGGGTTGGGTTCGGCGGCTCGACAGCGTCAGCTGGCGATAGTCGCCGGTTCGTACAGGTATGAGCGTGCAGAAGCTTGTTTCGATAAGCGAATACCGTGCAAGCGAAGCGCATCCGGCCTCCGGAGCCAAATAAAGGCCGTCTCAACGAGGCGGTTTTTATTTGGCTTGGGGGTTGGGGCCTAGAACCAGATTGCACAGCAATGCTGGTGCGGCGGAGCAGAGTCACGCGCAGGAGCTCGCTCTGATAATTGAGCGGTCAGCGAAATTATATGCCGAACCGGAGAAAGCATTCCATAAAATAATAGCTTTCCTCGCGAGAAGCTATATCTCGACTTTGCGGAGAAGGCCAAAGGCCGCATCCAGTCCCCGGAGCCAAGTTTCAAATTATATTAACAGAGGTCACATGGCTGAACCCGCGGCTTAGCCGCCTGCGAAGAAGTCGAGGTAGGCCTTGGCCAGGGCGGCCGGGTTCTCCAGCGCGATGTTGTGACCGGACGCGGGGATGACGGCGCCGCGGACATCGCGGGCCACTTGCGCAAGCTGTTTGGATACTTCGTCCCCGAGATAGGCTTGCGCGCCGACGGCCAGGACCGGGCAGCTGATTGGGTCAGCGTAATGCGGGCGGTTCTGTTCGGCGTCGGTCTGGCGGGCGCGGTACATCTCCAAGATGGCCCTGGTGCCGCCCGGCTGCTCGGCCGAGTGCACCATGTCGTCGATGTCCTCCTCGGCCAGCGCGCTGGGGTCCCACATCTGGCGTCTGGCGTAGTATGTCCAGAACGGCCGTTCCCGCCCG